>DATKXY010000192.1:0-20644 GCA_035528795.1 archaeon
CATTGCTGAATCTTCGCCTGGTTGCCATCGAGAACCTCCTTTTCAGTCCCTATGGCAATGTACTTATTTTCTTTAGCCTTTGTCCAGATTTAGGGGTTCATTCCAATATGGTGTTCTAACCCAGAGCAGCTGTGGTAAAATAGTGTTCCTATTACTGGATCAATAGATCTATCTTGCTAAATTGATCACTAGAAAAAAGTACACGAGATCTAAATATTCTGGGGCTGAAGTATAAGTTTACTCACCCATATCAAACATTACCAATCTTCTCTAAACTCCAAAGCTTATAATTATTTATTGTGATAATAGACTTATAATTAAGTCTTCATACTGTTTTTGGGTCATTCCAAGAGATTTTGCTACTTCACCCATTTTCTTTTCTTCTTCCTTGGTAATCTTTCCATCGGCCATAGCCACGTTAAGACAAGCTTTCAGAACCATTTCCTTACCACTATTATTTAAAAATGGGGACACATTTTTTAGGTAATCATCAACACTATGATACTCTTTTTGGACTAGTTTAATTTCTTCTCGAATATCAGATTCTTCAATTTGAGAATCAGCCACATCGCTATAAACACTTTTTATCGTTTTTATTTCTGAGTCATCTATTTTGCCATCAGCCATTAACATCATTATCATAACACGCTTGATAGAAAAATGAAATTCTGCTTTAAATTGATGTCCCGCATTTGTAGATGTTAAATCCAGAACGCTTTCTTTGAAGCTATTTTTACATGACATACATTCAATATACTCACCCAATAAATTCAAAGGTATTATCGGAATAGAGAAGAGAGTGAAAAACCTCCGCACTCGCTTTCTTTTGTATTCTTGATCACATTTACATTCGGGACAATGAAATCGTCCTTTACCGGAAGTATAAGTAATGCCTCTCGTTCCGAAGATAACCATTTCCACCTCCTGTGTGATAATAGTCTACACTAACATTGTTTTTAAGAACTAAGAAGTTACCAGTTCACATCCCAAAATGATTTTATTCGGCATTCGCGGCATTCTATCTAAAAAGTAAGAATGAGTATCAGGAAATTGTAGATAGAGTATTGCCCCCGAGCATGACATGCATTTGATCCAGAAATAAACCAGAAGTAATAGACAGCGAAATTAATTTCCGGTGGTTAACCCAAAAAGTCCTTTGATGATTTTTTAAACGAGTTATCCTTCACATAGAGCTATAGTGAGAAGAGGGTTTATCAGTCCAGGAAAGCCCGCCGATTATAGTTCTAAAGCGGCTGTTTTTAATGGCTCATCTCCACTCGGTCAAGGGATCGACTACGTCTCCTCGCAACTCGAACTTCGGTTCCAGCAAATTCGGCTGACGACAGCCTGACTAACAAAGCAATTGCAGAAAAATTAAATCTTTGCAGTGCAATTGTTGGACAATAGCGCAAGCGGTTCATCCAGTATGGGTTTGAAGGTTTGCATGATGAATTACGCCAGGGTCGACTACGCACAATCACTGTCGAACAGATTGCAGCACTGATCAGGATGACACACCCCCAATAACGATACTACTAATTGTAAGAGAATTCAAGCGTATTCAGATATCAGTAAAAAACACTTTCCAAAATCAGGTCATTTGAGCTTTTGTAGGTGCCGATCTTGAAAATTTAAACGGTGATTATCAAAGCCTATAATGCTATAGCAGCGAACAACACGGAAAATAGTCAATTGTTTACATAAAACTTCGCCTTTGATTCCTTTATTGGGAAATACCCCAATGAAAACCTTCTTGGACAATTTAAACTTGGTAAAAGAAAAAATGTTAAGTATTAAACACTATGCTTGCAGACTTTCTACTGCCGGTCTACCTGCAGGGCCAACAAAGTTCGAAGTAATTGTGCTCCCGGCCGTGCTGATCTAAAAGCTAGAAAAGGTTATTTCACTATATAGTAATCAATTGAACGGTTTACTGTTTCTCCTGACACTGCATCTGTCACCACCAAATTTATTCGGTACTTTCCATGAGGCGATTTGCGGATGTCTAAAATGATATATTCGCTTTGTGTTACTAAATCCTGTCTGCCTTCATTTTCAAAAAATAAAGTTATTTTGCCCTTCTCCTCTTTTGTTCCAGCAAGTCTTCCAGAAGATATAGATCCTTTTGGGGCTGTTTTACGATTAAGCTTCTTGGATTCGATGGTTACAGCAACATTGTAAGGCTTCTTACCTTCCTCATCTGTGCTAGGGAAGTAGATTTCGTAATAAATGAACACGCCCTGGTCATGGCGGAACGTGCGGGAGGGCAAAGGCATGACATTGTACTCCCCGCGGGTAAACTTAACACTTCTTCTGCCCTCGAAAGGCGTGATGTTCGATGCGAGCACGATCTGGCTCATATTGAAATCGTATGTCTTGTAATGGCTGACCGAGATTTCGCCATCGTAAACGCCTTGGCGGTTCGACCCCCGGTCGCGCACGCTCACTGAATAATGGTATTCTCCGGGCGGTAAGTTAATCTTCTGCATGTCCATCATCAGCAAGTGTTTGATGCTCTTGTCGGGCTCCTGGCTCAACTGGTAGCTCCTGCGGTTGTAAACCCTCTTGACCTCGTTCCATTTTTGGTCGAAAATAGCGAAGGTGACTTCGTAGTTCACCCTCACCCCGATGTTCTCTCGCTCGAACTTGAGCTCGTTGATAGGGAGGCCGTAAAAGATGTTAATATTGGTGTTGGCGTTAGTCGCCATGAAATCAGCGGTATAATAGAAAAATTCTAAAGAACCATCACCATCATAATTGATAGCACCGTCCATAAGCAAGGCTTCCGTAGCTTCGATGTGGCCTTCTTGTGTTGCAATCATTAAAGCTGTCCTGCCATCTTCATTTTTCGTATTTACTCCAGCGCCAGCTTTAATCAAGGCCTGCATGGCTTCTGTTTGACCTTCCTGTGCAGCAAACATTAGGGCTGTCCAGCCACTTTCTTCTTTTATATTTACATCGGCACCAGCTTTGAGCAAAACCTGTGCGGTTTCTGTATTTCCATTGAAAGCTGCTTCCATCAAGGCTGTTATCCCATTTATACCTTTAGCATTTGGATCAGTTCCAGCTTCGAGCAAGGCTTGTACAGCCTTCGTCTGGCCTTCTCTGGCTGCCTCAATCAACTGTTTATTTCTTTCGGTCTCTACAGCAAAAACTACCGAACCAGCAACTAATCCTAATAAGATCAAAAGGATAAAATATTTCTGGACCATTGGATCCTCTTGTCTAAATAAAAAGAAAATAAAATTCTCTCCAGCCTAACTCTGATAAAGTAAAAAGCCAAACCACCGGATATTCCAATCCAGTAATTTGGCTATATTTTTTCTCTTCTCATATCTTATAACAAAATTTTCGCTCACCACCGTTTTCTTGGCTAATAAAATCAGCCAAAAAACTCAATCAGAAGTCCCGTGGTTTTGAGATTCCTATCACCAGGGATCTCTGTAGCGTTTTTTATTTCTTGTGCTTTCAAACGGTCTATCCTGCTATGGTGATTGATAATTTTTTTCGATCTCGTTTTTTAACTTATCCTTTCCATGCCAGCAAGTCAAGAAACTCAGAGTGAGAATTGTTTTCACCAATTTGCGTCTTACTTCCAGAAAAATATTATAAGATAAACTCAAAATATTTTGCCTGAAGTTATATTGGCTCCCTGACAATTGCCAGATTTATCTACGATTGCATTAGCAAGAGATTTTTCCAAATACCCTCATTTTGGCTGTGAATAGTATAGATCTAACAAGAATCATCATTTTTGTTAATCCAGTTCATATAACAATTTCACAATGACTTCCATTGCAGTGTATCCTTTAACGCGGTTGCGGAACAATTACAGAAATCGCTAAAATATCCACCGGCAATAAAGGCTTAACCAATACCTCCCCTTCCTGGATCGCCTTTCTCACACGCTGGTATGACTGAAGGAGAGCCTCGGCTCTATTCAAGGCTATCTCATCTGTTTTATCTTTTATAGATTGGAAATTGCCGAGTATTGTATTAACCCAATGCTTTTTTTCTTCACCTGAGATATTACCGGAGGGAGCGGCTGATTCGAAAAGTTTTACAGCATCTTCTGGAGACAACCAAGTTTCAGAACCGATTATCCCGCTGAAACCGGCAATAAAACATTCCTCGGCGACTGAGACAGGAAAGTCTCTCCCCTCAATTAGAAACCTTATTCTTAAAAGCAAAAGAGTTGTTAAAGATACAACATCCTTTGATCGAATAACCCCGCATCTACTCGAAAGGTTATTATTCCCTTCTGTCATTATGGCATTGTCAAATAGATATTCCGCCAATGTTTTTGTTAACTGGTTATTTCGGGAAATATATGCTACATCCTCAGGTACAGGTTGCTCAAAAGTTATCTTTGAAACGTTTTCCTTAGATAATCTTGCTCGTATAAGAGGAGGAAAGCTCGAGGAATCCAGTAAACAATAACCATTCTTTTTTGAACAATTTGCGCCTAAGCGCTGGCTGGCAGATCGGATAAAATTTTCAACGACCTTCGGATCGCCCAGGACCGAATCAGCAGCATTCAATTCACTTTCCACTTCATCCGGTTTTATTGCATGTTGTGCAAAAAGAGATCTGCTTTTCTTTTCTCTATCTGCATTACGGTCCCACTGACGGTGAACCTCGACAATTGGAGCCTCTTCATTGATAAACAGATCCAATTGAGGGCTGGTTTCGGCACGCCAAAAAAGCGCTTTAAGCACAGTTTCCATAACACTTTTACTGCTAACCGGAATAGGAACCATGATTTTCAAAGTGCGATGGATAAGCCGAGCTTTACGCAGCAGGACATTCAGCACGGCACCGTCTATTGGATTATCCGCACCGTAAAGTAAGACGGCTTTAACTGTTTGAGATATTTGTCCAAACCTGTCCACACGTCCTTCCCGCTGCTCCAGACGGTTCGGGTTCCAGGGCAAATCATAATGGATCACAGCGTTAAAACCATCTTGAAGATTAATACCTTCTCCCATACAATCAGTGGCCACTAAAACCCTTTTGGCTGATTTACACAATTCCTCAACCCGGATTTCTCTTTCTTCCTCGGACAAGGCTCCAGTGACAGAAATTATGTGTAAATTGGGAAACTCAAATTTCAGCCTCTTTTGCAACTCTTCGGCCACATAATCAGAAGTTGCAATATAGCGGCAAAAAACAATCGGTTTAAACCCTTGACGAAGTAAAGTCCTAACCTCTTTTTCAGTTTTTGCGATTTTATTATCACCATCACCTTTCAGACTGTCCGCCCTTCTGGAAAACTCTCGAAGCTTTCGTTTTTCGCTCTCAGAAAAGGAGCTTTCCCCTTCGGCAACAACATGTTTGGGAACCACATCTACGATAGATTCATCTTCGGTTTGATCAAAAATATAGGATGTATAATCAGTGTCCTCGGACATCTCGGTCTCTGCCAGACGTTCAATCCTGGCCAGCAGAGCAGCCTTGGCAGCGGCAGGGCTAGACATTACACATCTTAACAAGGCCAAAGCGGCCCAATATCGAACTCTTCGGCGTACGCCTGTTTGAGTTTCACCAGAGGTCACCAATTCACGAGCGAAACGATAAACATCGTTGAATAGCTGTTTGTATTCGGGGGATAAAGCGAATGAGACCTCCAATGGATCCCGCTCAGGGAAAAATGTTTCCGTTCCCAGCCAATTTATAATATCTACCCGGCGGCGTTGAATGAAATATCGCGCCATTTCAGCTCGTTGTTCCTGTTTCAGAGTGTCCAGATCGAAATGCTCGAAATACGGCTTGATAAAACCCACCAATGAAAGGAAAGATTCATCTATCCCGCTGTGCGGTGTGGCAGTCACCAGGATAAGGTGTTTCGACTCATCCCGAGCCAGTTCGTTGATCAAATGATGTCGCTGCTGCTGCGCCACTGACTGGCCGGGCGGCCTAGTACAGCCGTGAGCTTCATCCACTATTACCAACTCAGGACAATAAAGAAGGAAATTATCCCGACGTCTTTGCGATTTTACGAATTTGACGCTTACCACGATATGAGGATAATATTCAAAAACACTCAAATTAGGTCTCGGAAGGTTTCTTTCAAGTCTGGCAATGGTGCTGGTACGAATGATTTTGGCATCGATATTGAATTTTTCTTGCAATTCTTTCCGCCATTGATCGCAAAGATACGGGGGGCAGATCACAGCCAGTCTTTTAACTTCTCCCCGATCCAATAATTCCCTAGCAACCATGGCCGCTTCGATTGTCTTGCCGATACCTACATCGTCGGCAATCAGCATCCGCACCGGGTTAATGCGAAGGGCCATTAATAAAGGGACAAATTGGTAAGGTCTGGGTCGAAAGTTCAAGTGACCTAATGAGCGAAAGGGACCGGCTCCATGCCGCAGGAGTAACCTTGCTGAATCTCTGAAAAGCTTTACCGCTTCAAAATCTCCAATATTATCAACTGTTGGTGGAGGAAAGGCAGTAGGCTCAAGTTTCCGTCCTTCCAAAGGCAAATAAACCCCGCAGACATCCTGATCGCTGCCGGTAAGCGGACGTAATTCAATGAGATCATCAAGTTGAGAAGGCATCACTACCCATTCCCTTCCCCGGAACTTTACCAGTGATCCAACAGAATAGTTACTCATGATTTCACTACTCCAAAGATATCCTGATTCTCTTCAACCTGCTCTGATATTGGGCGATCATAACGAATCGCCACCGCCCGGTACCCTCGATTCATGAGATCAGTCCTGATACGCTGATCCTCTTCCTGTTGCCGCGGATCATCATGCACAGAGCCGTCGCAAAACACGCAAACATAGCCGTCTTTATAATAAAAGTCCGGACGGGCTGGATAGTTGGGAACAAGCATCTGAGCTTCATCTGGCAGACGGCGGCCTTCGCGATACAGGTGATCCAGAAAATCCTTCTCTAATTGCGAGCGATTGTCGGTCTGCTGCCTGAGCCATTCGTAATGATCATCATAATTTCTGCCGGCATAGCTCAAGTTGGTTATTCCGCCATAAATTCTCAGCAGGAAATCTTTAATCAGGTGGCGGTTCAAAATGGCGTGGTCCGGCTGGTTGCGATAAGTCAACAGACAATGATAACAAGCGCGGACACATTCTACATCCGGTTCTATTTCTGCACCCGATTCTTTATCAAAATGACAGATTTCCAGTCCATGCCCGGCGATTCTGCTCATTACATCAGTCTCTTCGACAAGGCGCTTCAGCACGCCCAATCCGCCTTCTGCGGCTTCCCAGAAAAGAATGCTGCGATATGTCCCTTGGCCGATTCGTTCCGAGGCAATCTCAGTTTCATCAATCTGGAATAAAGCGCATAGACCTTTTTGCAAGGAATGCTGCAAGTTTGCCAGTTCTTCCTCAGACAAGGGATTATTAACACTGGGCTGCACCAGAAGAATATTCTTAGTCTCTCTGACAAAAATCTGCACTCCCGACCTGATATTTTCGGCTCCGACATCCAGAGCAGTGTCTTCCGTATCTCCGGGTTTTTTATTCCATAATCCCAGGTTCAAGTCCAGGTTATAACCCGGAGTTCTGTTCCGCTTCCATCGACGGTTTATTCTCCAAAGCTCAGAGGCCGGTCCGTAGGTTAAAGTCAGCAGCGGATTTCCATCACTATCCCTGACCTCTGCCGTCAGTTTTCGTTCCCGTCCATCTTCGCTCGAGAGACGGTAATGCGAAGTTATCTCGTACCCATAGCGGATTCTTTCCTCTTCATCGCAAGATATACGCTCAATGCGTTGAGTGCCTACCGTGGTCATCTCAAAGAGGTTTCTGATATATTCGCTGTTATCGGCATCCAGGGCTGATTTGCAATGTTCACAGACATCCACTTCCAGAGCATCTCCGATATAGAAAGTGCCGCAATTCTGACACAGTTTTGCCTGGATGAAGCGCGATTCCACATCCCCCGCCGGGACCAGGCTTCGGATGACGCGGTATTTCCGCCCTTCATGATAAATAACATTGCGCGGACCGTACTCCGTAACGGCAAGAAAGCGGGGGCGCGATAAGTACTCTCCGCCGTCACCACCGGAGGAGATGTAAGTCCGCACTGGAAGCCGCGGGAAGTTATAGCCTGGCAAAAAGCCTTCGCAGGCAAGATAACGATACGGGTAAAAGTCAGTATCGTCCTTGTTCCGGACATTATTGCAGAGCAGGTCTTTTTGGTGGAGGGCTTCTCTTTCTTTGCGCTCCGCTTCTTTTTTTTCTTGACTGCTCAGTCTGGTCTGATGAGCGGTGCGCAAAGCCTCCTGGGCTTGCTCCAACTGCTTTTGAGCGGTCTTATACAGCTCCCGCCAAGCGGTCAAACGCCTCGTTGAATCTCCTGACGGAAGCTCGTATAACGTTCTCCAGCCACTCTTCGCTGTACCAACCCGCAGCTTCCAAGTCTTTACTGAACTGTCCCAGGATAGCACGACAGTTATCAAGACAGTTTCGAATCTTATTTTCAGACAATTCAATTTGCCTGGCAACGTTGTCCAACAGAGGGTAATCGTCCTGACTCAAATCAACGACATCGGCGATAGAATTTCCCAAAAACAGCCCGACTTCTCCGAGCCAGACCGCATGAACGTGAGACTCCACCAGTTCTTCATTGGTCAGCTCAAGGCGAGGCGGGGACACTACGCCGGCGACCATCTCAGGCTGGCGGTGGAAGAAATACTGGTCGTGGCCGCTTCCTGTCGAGCAGTAGGTCGAGATGAACGCCGGCTGGCCGGACCTTCCCGCCCGACCGCTGCGCTGCGCGTAATTCGCAGGGGTAGGAGGCACATTGCGCATATTGACCGTATTCAGGTCCGCTATATCGATTCCCAGTTCCATGGTGGGAGAACAGTAAAGGCAGGAAAGCTCGCCTTTGCGAAATCTGTTTTCCCGATCTTCCCTGTCTTGGCGGGATGTCTGTCCAGTGTGCTCGCGTCCTTCCAGCTCTTTTAAACACATAGCCTCCGCTTGATAAAATCCGGCAAAAAACCTGTTCGCCTCCCGGCTCAAGAATTCATCCCCGGCAGACCTCATATGCACTGAACGCACCGGATCAGGTTCTACTATAGTACCATCTCCTTTAACCCACTGCAAAGTATCAACCCTGAGCTGAATCCGGAAATCGTCTCCTTCCACCTCCTGTTCCAGATAACCGGCCCTGGTCAGGATATCGACAAGAGCCCGAAGCAGCTCTTCGTACTCTGCGACACTCAAGCGGGCGGGTAAACCCTGCCAGGTTCTGGAATGGCGCAGATATTTAGCTAACAAACTGATTGGAGAAAGGCTGCGGTCTCCAGGATGCTTTTCTCCCCAGGCGAACCATTTCTCCTCGACGAGCATCTCATCATCATCAAAACACCAGGGTTCTTTCAGGGTCTGGTTGACCTTGCGCCTGAGGGTATCGTGATAGACACCCTCCAGGCAGCGGGCGTCCAGCGCCAGAGAGCGCCTCAGGTGATCCAGAAACGCCCTGACTACTTTAAAGCGGTTCTCTGGAGAGGCGGCCTGAAGTACGGGATTATTGTCCCAAAGATCATTCTGGCGGCAGACATCCTCCAGGCCGTCATATCCGATCTTAAGCAGCCCGCACTGCTCCAGGTTTGGCTGAACAATGCGCCACCCGCGGCGCAGGTCCTGGTAGATTCGATATTCTATAAAATCGGTAAAAGCCTCGCGGTTTCTCTTGGGCTGGACCCCGATTTCACCGGGATTCTGCGCATAAACGCTCTGGGAAAGGTTTAAAGCTTTAACCACCTCAGAGGGGACTTGTGAATGATCCAGCGCTCCGTGCTCCGGCAGAGCCAGGTAAATTGCGCTGCGCAGCAGTCCCACCTGGATAAAATCATTGAAATGACCCGCCTGCAGAGATGCATCCTGACGGTTATCGGTAAAGCTCAGGATCTTCCGGGCTTCCGGCGCTATGTCTTCATCCTGCTGCATCCGGGTAACGGTCGAGATAGAAAGCAGGGTCGTAGCGGTGCTCCGGCCCTCGCTGGAAAGCCGCGCCAGTTTGGGAAAATCTCTCCTGGTTCTCTTGTCGTAAACCTCTCCGCAGCACAGGCAGGTCAGGAACGGAGCGGCGATAAACCAGCCGCCCGCGGCATCCACGCGGGGAGAATCGCTGATCACGCCGTCTGCCGAGACATAAACCTGCTGCGGCACGAATTCGCGATATTCGCTTTTCAGGCTTCTGCCTTTCTTGGTGGGCCGAAACCAGTTTTCCGGCAGGTCCTCGTTACGGTCTTCACCCCAGACGGGATTTTCTTCATCATCAATCAGGAGGTAGCCCTCAGTAATCAACTCTTCCTCAGAAAATTCCATTTCATCGGGCAGCCGGGGCTCGATCTTACCGTCCGCTCTATTGAGGGTAACCAGATAGTATTCCTGCCCGCAGATACGGCAGAAAACCAGCGGCGCCATCAGACGGTCTTCCCCGTTGGCTGGAGGAGCAAACCTTTGAGCACTTAGAGTAATATGCCGTTTGTCATTGGGTTCCAGGGTTGCATATACCGTATCCCCCTGGGAGATGAACTGGTGCAGGCGCACGGCAAAGACCGGCTCGTCCTCGGAATGCCTGAGCTCGCTGCCTTTCCGGAGCATCCTGCGGATTATTTCTTCACACTGTGCGGTATCTGTCCCGGTCAGCTCGGCCAGCCGCCCGGCGCCTTGTTGCAGGGTGATCGGCACGCGCCGCCTGTAGAAATCCCCTTCCTTTTGGATGCCGAAAGTCTCTTCGATCCAGGCTGCCAGAGGATTGCTCACGAAATCCTCATAGCTCCCGGGTATCCCTTTTTTGATTTCCTCTTTCAGAATTTCAGGTGTGGTCGCTCCCTGGCAGCGGATTGACTGCCTCAGGCTCTCGTCTATTACGTTATCCGGGGAGACATCAACACCGAATATTTTGCCGGACACCTGGGCCACCGCTCTCTTCTGATCGTCCCGCGTGCCGCCCGAGACCATGGTGGCGCTCGTTCCCACGCAAAGGAGGTTTTCGTTACCGCAGCGCCGGCGCACGCGCCGCACCAGCATACCGACATCCGCGCCCTGGCGCCCGGTGTAGGTATGCAGCTCATCCAGGACCAGGAATTCCAGGTTGGCCAGGGTGCGATCCAGGAATACCCTTTCAAAAGGCCGAGACATCATCAGCTCAAGCATGACATAGTTGGTCAGCAGGATATGCGGCGGGTGCTGCTGCAGGCGGTTCCTTTCCTCGGCTCCCTCCTGGCCTGTATAGCGTCCGAAACGGATGGGGCTGTTCCCAGCTCCCAGGTTTTCCAGCAGGCGGCCGATCTCCTTTTCCTGGGAATTGATCAGCGCGTTCATGGGATAGACAATTATGGCGCGGACCTGCTCCGGCCCGGGGTTGTTTTTGAGGACATGGTCCATGATCGGGATTAGGTAGGTCAGGCTCTTGCCGGAGCCTGTGCCTGTGGTGAGGACGTAAGGCTCTTTTTTTGCCGCAATGCGGACTGCCTGCTCCTGATGCTTATAAAGATGGATAGATTTACCCTTTCTCAGGAAAATCTTCCCGCACAGGGGATGAATAACCCCCTCGGCGACCAGGTCGGAGACGGTTTTGCCCATTTCGTAGGAGGGATTGAGCTGCACCAGGGTGTCCGGCCAGAGCACGCCGCGCGAGAGCTCTCCATCCACGTACTCCCTGATCCGCCGGTCGCGGATATTGAGGAAGCTTTTCACGTAGCGGTGGTAATCGTCTAAGACCTGTTTTCGAAGGGCGAAAACATCCATTTTAAGCTCTTTTTATTTAAGGGTCTTTTCAGAATCCTTACATTTTAAGCTTTATAAATAAACCATCCTAAGACCTCCCCAAATTCTCCCTGTTCCAGATTTCCAAAATCTGTTTATCTGTGTAACCGGAATATGCAGTCTCTTCCCAGGGAGGATCCTGTTTCGAATCTTCGAAGTTTGGCATATAGTTATAGTCATCTGCTGAGATGACTTTTTTCTGTTTGAAAGGAATTGAGATATAGTACTCGGTCTCTGGAAACCATTTATCATGGTATTTAATATGAAGTATGGGTTTCTCATAAGGTTTTTGGCAGATATCGTCATGTTTTGAGAAATTTAAGTGCAATGGAAAAGGTACAATAGATCGCGGTGGGTTAAAATTCACCCCAAGTTCATCATGCTTTACTCTGGAATTGCTACCGTCCATTGTGATTTCTATATTTTTTGCCTCTGATCCTTTATTAATAATCTCAACTCTTATTGACCAAGTAGGCTGAAGTTCCGGATGAGCCTTAACATGAAGCTTTGGCTGCAGCTCTCTAACTTCACGCCTTTTAATTTCCATCTCTTTGCGTTTCGTTTCTAACTCCTGGTTCTTTAATATATGGAATCTTTTCCAACCAAGCCTGAGAGAAAGAATAGAAACAATTAATGCCAATATTGAAATAAAAATAGATATAACAGATAATTCCATACTATTCCTCTCATTACATTAGTAAATTCTTTATCTAATTTCTATCTTCACTACATATTGGCCTAATTCTGTTGTTCGTGTTGATAGTATAAATCCTGAATTGTTTTGAAAGTCTCTGTTAATATCTCCTTAGCTTCTCCTATTCCCACATCCCTATGGCCATGAATAATAAAATTCATTTTATCACGCAAAGTGTGTAATTTTATTCTTAAATCACCTTTTGAAACCTTATTTATCATACTGCTTAAATTTTCTTGATAAGTTCTGATATCAATTATTTTATTCTGCTCTTTTTTTAATAAACCTTTTTTAATACAAATGTCTCTGACACTGATTTCCAAAGCAGTTCTGCATAGGGTGCAAACCGCTAAGTACTGTTGAAAAACAAAACATTTCCGAACCTGTTTGATGCAAGGATATAAATTTTCGGGTAATTTGCTCACTCCTAATATTAGTGCTCCAACCTCATACATCTCTCGCACATAATCCAAGTGGGAAAACCATGAAAAAAAGAGATCGAATCCTAGTTCTTCCAATTCAGATTCATCCAATTCATCTGACAAAAGTTCACCCAATTGTGCAGTTTTAAATCTTTCTTCTATATCTAAATATTCTCCACTGCTTATTTTTTGGATTAACTCCTGAGCTTTCCTATCCTTGATATTAGTAAGAACTGGGTTTTCTATAAGGAACTTTTTTATAGCTTTTTTAATACTTGTAAATTCTTCAATCTTATCTACTAATTCTTTAATATCCCAATTAACAACGGCTTTAACAATCAATTTTTCGAGTTCCAGTAATCGCAAAGTCTTTTTTTCAATATCATGCATTGTAAATCCTCCATAAAACTGATTTTATATTTATATGAAAGAGGTTAAAACTAAGTCTTCCCCAATTTCTCCCTGTTCCAGATTTCCAAAATCTGCTTGTCACCATAACCAGTATAGGCCGTTTCATACCATGGAGGATCCTGCTTCCATCTAATAAAATCGATACTGTATTTATATTCCCGTGCCTTAGACTCTCGTTGTTTAAATGGAATTGTTATAACAGGGTATTCGACATCTGGAAACCATCTATCATGGAATTTGATTCGAACCATCGGATTTTTAAAAGGTCGTTGCAAAATATCATCTTGAAGATGAATAACAATTTGTGTAGTACAAATATTTTGTGAAGGTTGTGCACCCAATTCTTCTATTACTCTTTTTCCATTCAAACCATCAATTGTTATCTCAATGTTTTTTGCTGGAGTCTTACCCCAGTTGCCAAGTTCTATTTCGACTTTATAATCGTCGCTTGCAGGGTAAGCTCCATAACTTATTTTATTGACCATAAGCTTAGGCTGAAGTTCTTTAGCTTCTGCCCGTTTTCTAATCATATCCTGCATTTTTGTGTAACGATACAGTATCCAGGCGATTGAAGCTGCCAATATTGAAGCCAACGTTCCAATTAAAGCTGTTGCCCCTGAAAAAACTTTTTCCAAGTCAAATGGCATAATAAATCCCTAATATCTGGGTACTAAATTTCCCTCTCATACTGGTCATAGTACTCCAGTATCATGCGCTTGGTGCGGTACTCGCCGTATTTTCCAATGTCCTTGCGTTTAACAATGGGGAAGGTCTCCATGATATATTCCGTATCCTCACGGGAGATGCCGTAAAGGTGGAAATATATTGCGTCCAGCCCAGCTCGTAATTGCGCCCTGCGCTCCTCGTTCCAGACGAATGGCAGGCCGGTATAACCGCAATCAAGGGCAAAAGGCTCTAAATCATAAGAATTATATGAAAGTTCAAGAACATTATTTCTTATTTTTTCTGAAATTAAATCATTAAAACTACTTGGTGTTAAAGCTACACACTGCTTAGCTTGGTGAAAATCTAAATGTGTACCTCCTATTTTTTGTCTTGCTATGTAATCTGCTATAAAAGAATTCATATTTGCTACAAATAAAGTTTGGTAAATTGGAGTCGTATTTAGAAAAACAACTGGGCATACATCTCCAAATCCTGCATATGGAGCAAAAGTAAAAACGGCAGTTCTTTCATTTGTTGCATTTGTTATTCTTCTATAACTAACAATCCATTTATAATCCGAAAATATCTTATTCCGAGTAAGAACTTCTTTTGCATCTATCCAATATCGGGGTAAAACTACAAAGTTTGGATCAGCATACTGCTCTTGGGTAGGTGTTGGCAAATGAGTAGAGGATCGAGTTTCATCGTACCCTTCATAAGTTCCGAACCTGTGGTCAAAATGCCAGATCATCTTCGCTTCATAAAGCCGCAGATACCGCTCATCACCTTTTACAAAAGAGTTGTCCTCAGCTAATTGGAAACCCTTTACACCCAGTTCTTCTCTCGTACGGAAGAGATGGGAATCATTTGACATATCAAGCATTCGCAAGAACCTGATTCCCCAAGGGTTTCCCTCTTCCCCCTTGGTCTCATCCCATAAAACTGGGCAGCGCTCGTAAATCCGCTTGGTAATCTCTGCATCCCGTTTGGAACGGAAAATCGGGCAGGTGCGGGTATTGGGATTAATTTTTGCAATCTCTTCATCGGTTAAGGTAAAGTGCCGCTGATCCTCCCCAAGATGGTCTATATTAGTACTAAAAAATGAAAAATCAGCTTTAGAGGATGGAGCCTGAACTCCAGTAAGTGTTAAAAGGCAGAATTTATAACTCCTGTGAACTCCCGGGAAAATACCCTCCCGGTTCTCAAAATCATAAAGGCTCACCAAATTCTTGTTTTCAATTATCTCCTGGAAATACTCCTTGGTGGTGTCATCAGTGGCTATGCCGCTGGGAACAATAATTCCCACTCTGCCTGTGCCGGAAATCATGCACTTAGCGTGTTCAGCAAATACGGCATAGGTATTTATATCCCCTTTACCGGTTAAAGGATATCGATCACTTTTTCTAAGGAATTGGCTTTCGCATTCGCTTGAGCGGAGCGCTTCCCTGTAATCTGAGTATAAATTCTGATTTTCATGCTCCAGGACCTGGATCATTCTCCTGCGGGCAAAAGCATTAGGAGCATTTGCTATTTCCGGGCTTTTTTCCGCAAAGAATTCCTGTTCCTGGAGCTTTATCCGCTCCCAGGGCGGGTTCCCCAGCACCACATCGAACCCGCCGGCCTCAGCCGTGTCCGGGAACTCGAGCGGCCAGTGGAAAAAGTGGTGTTTCACGGCCATTGAAAAAGCCCCGCCGACAAGACGTCCATCTGCTGCACCAGGGCGCTCGAGATAGCGCATCAGGCGCTCGTGGGTGGGTATTGCGGGGTCGTTAGTTTCCTTGAGCGGGTAGAAAAAGGCGGCGGTCCAGATATTGGCTGCGGTCCAGTCCCGGTGCCAGGCGCTGTCTGTGCGTATTTTCTCGTAAGCCTGCTGCTTACTTTCCACTTCTTTGGCGGAGTCCTCCGCCAGGGAATCCACTCTCTGGGCCTGCCTGGCAAAGGCCTCCAAGTCGTGATCGAGTCTTTCATCTATAAATTCCAAACCCAACATTTGCTGTTGCCGTTTCTCTTCCCATTCCCTGCGCTCTTTGCGGTTTCTTGCTTTAATCTCTTTCGATACAACCTTGTCGTCTCCGGTTAACGGATTGAAAGCTTCATCCGGGATACCCTCTTTCAAGCGCTCCATGCTGTCCAAACCCACCAGGCTGTTGCCGCACTTTATGCGGTGGTCCAGGAAGGTGAGCGGCAGCCCCCGGTTGTGGCCCTCGATCCAGAGCGAGAGCTTGCAGAGGTCTACTGCCAGGGGGTTCAGGTCCACCCCGTAAATGCAGTGCCGGATCACCTCGCGCACGGCCCGCCTGAACTCAGTCGGCGTGGGCTGCTCCTCGCCTGTGCGCACCCTGGCCAGCTCCCGGCCTATGCGCCTGGAGGCAGCCAGCAGAAAATGTCCTGAGCCTGAGGCTGGATCGCACACCTTGAGATTGAGCAAAGCCTTGACCTTTTGCTCCCTGTTTTGAGCCGCTTCAAGCCTTTCTTCCAGCACCGGCACCAGAGCGCTCTTGATCAGCTCCTGCACCAGCTCGGGCCTGGTGTAATAGGAACCCGTTGACTTGCGCTCAGTGCCGAAAGCCAGGTCAAATTTCAGACTTCCGTTTTCCTCGCGGGTCACCGGGGTATAGTCGAGCAGGCTTTCATACACCGAGCCAAGCTCTTCCACATCCAGGTATGCGTAGTTGATCCTGCGGGTTACTTTTTCGTCCTTGAACAGGGACAGGTGGGCGAATCCGCGTAAAAAGTCTTTGTTATACAAGCTGGCTTCTTCCAGGTCAGGAATGGCGCTGGGTCCGAACAAGTCTCCATTGAGTGGAGTAACTCCCAGTTTCTCGGCTTCTATGCCAAAGCAGTACAAACGAAATGTCTGTTTGACCCCTTCCCAGAGGTCCCAGTGTCGCTCTTCAGGATTGACCGGCCTTTCCACTGCCCCTCGCAGACGCGAGATATTGTAGAACCGGCTGTAGATATCGCGCAGGAGATCGTTTTCCGGGTCCGGGCCGACCAGGTTCCTGTCCTCGGAGACCATCAGAAAAAGAAAACGGTAGATCAGCCTGAGGAGCTGGCGGTAGTAATCCGCGGCTGCGAGTTTACCGCTGGAGATTTGCCCACGAAGATTATCATTATCCGGATGAGAGAGGAAGCCGTTGCCGAAAATCTTCAGCGCCTTTTCTATACCATCGCGGAGGCGTTCTCTTACCCGTCCGCCAGCCTCGATTCCCTGCTGGAAATACTTCTCGAGCAAACATTCATGGGCCGACTCCAAATCGTCAGGCCAGCGGCTGCGGTGGACAAGGCGATAGAAAAGCTGGAATTCGGCAAATTGCTCGCCTTCCATCATCTGCTTGAGGTCGAACTCCAGGTACACTGGACGGCTCATGCGGGCGGCGTCACGCAGGATTCTGAACTTCAATCCGTTGGTAACTATGGCCCAGAGGTGCTCGGTGCGGTTAAGGTATTCCTGAACCAGAGCATGCGGAGAGATGCGGGGCCGTCCGGTAGGCGGTCGCTTGTCCAGATCGTTCCGTGCGCCCTCGATATGGATGGGAAGTCCCTGGTCGCCGCTGCCAAGACGATGGGAAATGAAATAGCTTTGGCCCCCGACCTGCGCGGCTGTTCTGGAAAAGGTAATCCCTTCAAAACCGAGCGAACGTAGCAGCGGAATAATCCACTGCTCGCGGGTGACGCTGGCTCCGGATTCTTCCGCATGGATCCGTTTCAATCCATGCTGCAGGGCTTCCCAATAAGCGCGGGCATCAGACCAGCAGGCAGCGATCTCATCGATCAGGCGGATCTTCCCATTCAGGCCGAAATCACTCGATCTCTGACCGAGCGCTTCCCCGGAATAAATCCCAGCCAGCAAGTCCGCAGAGATGAGAGAGCCTTCGGATTGGACAGTGGTGAAGTTCATCGGCCGGTACCGAGTATCAGGAAAGGGAAGGGAAAAAAATTGTTTAGAAAGACTTAATAACAGATTCGATAATATGAAAAGGGTTCTTTTCAGTCAAGAAAAAGACCTAATTTTCAGGATTCTGTTATCCAGAGAATGCTTTAACAAACTGAGACTGTTTTGTTAGAATATCACTCGTTGTCGGCTTTTACACTTAAAACGGGACAAACAATTTCGATGCGCATGGGTTCATTGGATCTAGGGCTGGTAATGATTTGACCGGGTTTAAGTGTGTTTTCATTCACTTAAAATTTTAGCTCCAAAATTTTCATCCAAAAAGCACTTTTATTTTTGGCAAATTCGTAATAAAATTATATTATTGAAAATCGGTTTTCACAAGCAGGATTTTTATAGTCGATTTCCTTAAGGCGATAGTTGTAAAAGTTAAGATCAGGAAACACTTACCGTCAGGAGCGACAAATGAAAGACCAAAAATATTCCGTAAACCAGCACTTTATAGAAACAATTCTCGCTTGGGTAAAAGCCGGTGAGATAGCGATCCCTGAGATTCAAAGGCCATTTCTCTGGGATGCGGCAAAGGTAAGGGACTTAATGGATTCTCTCTATCAGGGCTATCCCATAGGGTACTTGATCGCCTGGCGCAACCCAAATGTAAGGCTCAAAGACGGTAGAACTGCGGAGGGTAAGAAAATCCTTATTGACGGCCAGCAGAGAGTAACTGCCTTAAAAGCTGCTGTTCTCGGTGATTCTGTAGTAAACAGGGATTACAGGAAAATCAAAATAAAAATTGCCTTTCATCCTCTAAAGGAAATTTTTGAGGTCTTCAATCCCGCAATCGCCAAGGACAGCGCCTGGATACCAGACATATCGCCTGTGATTTCGGGAAATGAAGGAATATTTAAGCTTGTGAAAAATTACTGCTCAAAGAATCCTGATATAGATGAAGAGCATATAGGCGCTATTCTTGAGAAACTGAGGCAGATTACAAAAAAGCAACTCGGCTTGATTGAGCTGGATTCTGACCTGGATATTGAGACAGTGACAGAAATTTTTATCAGGATAAATTCTGCAGGTGTCGTTCTAAGCCAGGCCGATTTTGTCATGTCGAAAATCGCCTCAAATGAGAAATACGGGGGACCTATCCTTCGGAAATGTATTGATTATTTCTGTCATCTGGCGGTGGCTCCTGAATTTTATCCCACTCTTGAAGAAACAGACAAAGAGTTCGTAACTACAAATTATTTCCCACGAATTACCTGGCTGAAGGATGAGAAGGATGACCTGTACGACCCGGATTATGGTGATCTTCTGAGGGTTGCTTTTACATCTGAATTCAATCGTGGAAAGCTTGCTGATCTGGTTAGCCTGTTATCGGGAAGAAATTTTTTAACAAGAACATATGAGGAAGAAATAGCAGAGCAGTCATTTCAAAATCTTGAGAAGGGTATTCTCAATTTCATTAACGAAAACAATTTCAAGCGCTTTTTGATGATTTTAAATTCTGCAGGCTTTATTTCATCTTCGCTCATCCGTTCTCAGAATTCTTTGAATTTTGCATATATAGTTTATTTAAAGCTGAGGTCTTTAGATAAGAAATACAATCCAGGAGATATAGAGATATATGTCCGCAAGTGGTTTGTGTTTTCCATTCTAACAGGCAGGTATTCAGGCTCGCCAGAAACGAGATTTGACTTTGATATAAAGCAGATTTCAGATTCCGGTATTCAAGAACATCTGGAAAAAGTAGAAAAAGCAGAATTATCCGATGCTTTCTGGGATGTGGCCTTAATTCAAAATCTGACTACCCCTGTGGCCAGTAGTCCTTATTTTAATGCATACCTTGCAGCTCAGGTAAAACAAAACGATAATGGCTTTTTATCTAGGGATATAACGGTGAAGGACATGATAGCACATAGGGGCGATATACATCACATTTTCCCTCGGGATTACCTTAAATCTTGCGGTATGACCCGGAACAAGTACAACCAAGTTGCCAACTATGTTATGATGCAGTCGGAAATAAATATTCAGATTGGCAAAAAAGCCCCGAATATATATTTCAATGAACTGAGGGATCAATGTAATGGTGGAGAGAAAAAATACGGTAATATAACCGAATACAGGGAACTAATTGAAAACATGCGAATGAATTGCATACCAGAAACTGTTTTTGAGATGGATTCAACCGACTTTGAGCAATTTTTGAGCCAGCGAAGGATTCTAATGGCCAGGAAAATTAGAAAATATTATTTTAGCTTATAAAAGGAATGGACTGTAGCAAAAAGTGTTGATCAAGTCGTAGCCTATGCAGAGGCAAAGGGATGTTACAATGCGGTGCTTATCTATCCAACTGAGCTTCGGAATCCTTTGAACGGTAAGGTCGGGAACATTCGAGTAGGAAGTGCAGTGTTTTCAGTGGAAAGCAATTTTTCAAATAATCCTTTATTCACTCCCTTAATACCGCTTTTCTTTCTCATTTCTTGGTTCGAGATTTTTCAATTTTAAATTGGTTTGCAAGTCCCTGTGGAAGAAATATTAAAATTCTCTTAACATGGACATCATATGGACATATATTTTTTATAAACAGGAGGAGCGAATGGTAAGTTCCAAAGAAATTTTGCAGAAAACAGGTTTAAAAAATATCAAGACCCTTACCCGCTGGTATCAAAAAGGGATTATTCCCAAACCTTATATTCAGACTCATCCATCCGGCCGGGGGAAAATGGCTTACTGGCCGAATTGGGTGCTTGATCATTGCCTGAAAATAATCAAGCTGAGAAAGCAAGGGTACTCA
>DATKXY010000193.1:0-10955 GCA_035528795.1 archaeon
AATTGCTCGATCAGGTACTTTTGAACTGCTCTTACTACAACGGAAGTCTTTCATTTTCATACAGAAAGCCCTTCGACATCCTTGCCAAAGGGCTTAAAAATAACAAATGGCGGGGCCGACGAGACTTGAACTCGCGACCTCCGGCTTGACAGACCGAGAGAGTTACCTCCTATACGATCAACTGTGCGTAACTGTGACAAACTTGAGAGCATTTAATACATTTATTGCACTTATGGCATTTGACACTAAAAAGCGCAAATCGGGCAATCGTACGCTTTTGAGTTGAATATCAATGAGTTAGCAAAACGAGAAAAAATGCCTGACAGGTGCCTTTTAAGCAGCGGGCCGCAGGTTCGATTCCTGCACGGCTCACCATTATTTTAATCAATTACGGTGATTTTTGGTGAAAAGCATCGGCTCTTTAGCGAAACTTCACCGATTTCCCCCTAAGCTCCGGTAGTGTGCCTATCGGAGCTTTTTAATCCCTCAATCTTCAGCAGCTTCCGGTCATAAAACACTTCCGACTGTGATATTCTGCTAAAAAACCTTAAAGAAACAGTTCCCTGAAATGTTTATTTCTGCTATCTTAATACCATTCCTGTGATTTATTTAACAGACGACATTAAGACTTTTTGTGAGAATAGGCTGAAATAATCTGAATCGATGCTTGCAGCGGAGCATTATCCGACGGAACCGGCTGCACAAATACAGGGGATAAAAGAGATGACCAGATCAAGAAATAAACCGACATACGAGGAATTAGAAAAGAGAGATGAAAAGTTAGAGCAAGAAGTCGGAAGTAAAAAGAAAGCTTTTGATAAATTATGTCACTGGAATGATCAAGTAACCCGGGATTTTGAATCCTATAAGACCGCTTTAGATATGCTGGAGCTTTATCTTGATAAGGATTGGCGTATAATCGGACATTCAAACAGCTTGGCTCTGCTTACTGAAAACATCATCGGGTTGAGAAAAAGGGAAGAACATGTCAGGAGCTTCTTGAAAGAAGGCGACTTTGAAAAAATCCAGGAATACCTGGATAAGCTGATTACGATAAAAAATCTGCCCTTTGGACAGGGAAAGAAATGGAAGCTCAGGTACAGGGGCCCGTCAGATTCCGAGAAAATAGGCCGGGACTGGCTGCCGTTTTCATTCTCCGGGATTAATCGATGGAAAATTAAAAACGGGAAGATAATCCACAAGCCTGTCAGGGAAAAAGAGGAAGACTGCTATTTAATGACTGCCACAGAATACGGGGGAGCGGATGAAGACATAAAGGTAATATTCAAAGCCCGGACTTTGAAAAACAAGGATTTGATCAGGGACCTGTCACTCGTCCTCTCGGGGGCCTCGGGCGAAGCAGGAATCTATCCGGATTTGGTGGGCTATACTGCCTGCTCCGGGTCCAATGGGAACACGGAAGGCAGAATCCAGAAAAAAGGCGGAAATTTGATTGTCGTATATGAGGAGTTAGAGCCTGATACAGAGTATCAGATAACTGTTGAGAGAACTGGAGGAAAACTCAGTCGGGAAATAAAAAATTTAAAAACAGGAGCGCAGGGACATTTACTTGAAGTCATTGACACAGAGGTGGTTTATGACAGGCAAAACTATCTGGGTCTCACTACTTACGCCGGAGAGGCGGAATTTTACGATCTGGAAATATACACCCGGAAGTCGATATTTACGGTGGATCAATTCAGGGTACCGTTTAATGTTGAAGTGGGCATTAATGATGATAAAATAAAAGATAAGGTATTCAAGCTAAGGATAGGGAAAAAAGAGACCGGAGGAAAAACCTGTCACATGTTGCTTTTCGAGGACATTACCGAGCGTAAGCAGGAGGAGAGTGCGAGGCGAATCAGTAAAGAGAGATATGAGATGGCCACACGGGCAGCACGGGTTGGCGTGTGGGATTGGAACATAAAGGCCGGCGAATTCTACCTCGATCCGAGTGTCAAGGAAAATTTGGGATATAAAGATGAAGAAATCCCTAATGACCTGGAGGTCTGGGTAACTCATGTGCATCCGGATGACCGCGAACCGGTGATGAAAGCGGCGCAGGAGTGTCTGGAAGGAAAGACTCCGGAGTACATATTTGAGCACCGCATGATCCATAAGAACGGCACGACCCGCTGGATACTCGTACGCGGAAAAGTGATCAGGGATGCGCAGGGGAACGCTGTCCGGATGGTGGGCACTGACACAGATATCACCGATCTTAAGCAGGCAGAGGAGCAAATCCGGACTTCGCTCAAAGAGAAAGAACTGCTGTTGAAAGAAATCCACCACCGGGTGAAAAACAACCTGCAAATCATTTCCAGCCTGCTTGATATGAGCAGTATGCGGTCCCGGGATCAGAAAACAATTGATCTGTTTACTGAGGCCCGCGCCAAAATCCAGACCATGTCCCTGATCCATACCCAACTCTACCGGAGCGAGCGCTTCGATCGAATCGATATGCTTGAATATATCCAGGAGCTTACCGGTTACCTGTCAAATATATATTTAGCGAAAAAAAACCGGATTGCCATTGTTATTAAATGCTCCGGCGTTTACCTTTCCGTAATCCAGGCTATACCTTGCGCTCTCGTGTTCAACGAACTGGTTTCAAATTCTTTTAGACATGCATTCTCCGAAAGGCAAAAAGGGGTGGTCGAAATTCTCATTGAAAGTCCAGCCGATAAGAGGATATCGATAAGGGTGAGGGATAACGGTACCGGTATGCCGGAAGAGATCGATATCAATAAAACAGAAAATCTCCCCTCTCTGGGTCTCAAGCTGGTCTATAATCTGGTAAAACATCAGTTGATGGGAGATATCCGGCTGGAAAGGAAAAACGGGACCCAGGTCTTCATTGAATTTAAAAAAATAGTCTAGATTTACCTAAGATCCCGGATGGAACCTTGGGATGAGGATAAATTCAGAATCCAGGCTCGATTGGGTTTAGAAACTTATCGAAGGCTTGGATGGGGTCAATGATGCAGCAATCCAAACCGATTGACATGACTATCCAGGCAAGCACCGGAAAAGTTTAAATATCGTAAAAGAACGATTATTTGAACCTTATTAGTTTTAGCTGTCTCTGTTCAAAGTCCGGAACAAACTTATCATATCCCGGAAAGTGCGCCAGATAACCCTCAGGCGAAAAACTGTAGGCTTACCATGGGCGCGTTTCCTCATGCAGCAGGGCACCTCGCAGATCAACACCCTCAGGACCTGTTTTTCATTATGAAAGGTAAAAAGAGGAAACTGAAAAAAAGCATAACGAGCAATGTGCTGTGAAAATAAAAAAATGGGCGATCAAAGGTAATTCGGTATAGAATCATGCTCAATGTCTTCGTAAAACTATGGGGCCATGTGTATTTTGCAGTGATATAAAACTCGTAATCCCGCAGATCAAACTCTTCAGGAACGGCAAAGTTTATATCAATACAGACTTTTTCACCACTAATATTATCAGTGGGATCAAAAACAAGCTCCCTGCCTGAGGCTTTTATCGCCCGCTCATCAAGTTCAGCCTTAAGAAAGGCGTTTTCAAGTTTGACTCCAGAGTAAGGACCCGGGCCTTTCAGAAGGGATGATTTTGACATAATTTCAGGGTTTAAAATGCTAGATAGCCCATCTCTTCTTGCTGTAAAGCAAGTAACAGCTTCCAGGCGGCCATTAATGTTCTTTACTTCGATAACCTGCAATTTTTCTTTGATGCTCGCAGTTAATACATACTCCCCTTTAATTACAAGGGATTTTTTATAGGAAGAGTATCCGGTTATTATTAAAAAAACTGATATTATCAACAGCGAGAGAGTCAAAAACATCGCCAGTCTTTGAATATATTTTAATTTAATATACTTAATAAAATACGGTCTCCATATCCAAACAAGTAAAACCAAATCGGCCAATAAAAAAAGCCGGTAGGCAATCTTGTAAAGGATGTTAGAATTTATTATTTGCGATATGTATAAATCCCAGGACGGGATAATCGTGAAGAACTCCGGCAATAGAGGAGAAAAAATTCCTATCTGAATAGAACGCTGGGGGACAATTCGCAGAACTGTAATAGAAACAGCTTGTAACAGAATCAGCCAAAGAATGGTCCTGTCTTTAATAATAAATGTGAGGACAAACGGTATCAGCCAAATATAGTAGCGAAATTCAATCGCGGTTGATAAAAACAAAATTAGCAGCACGATTAAAAATATCCGCAGCAAAGGCTCTAAAGGCTCTTTTAAGAAATCCTTCCGTTTACAATATGCGAAATAGCAAGCCCCGATTATTCCCGCAAAAAATAAAACTTTTTGAGCCTGAACTATCAATCCTCCTACATTTAGCCTGCGATTGATCTCATAATGATGCATAAACTGTAAAGCCAAACCACCGGTCAACACTGCAAGAGGAAGAAGAAAAAGAAGGAACGGTATGGATGCCCAGAGTATTAATTTTAAACTTTCTTTCAAGTCCCGGCTTATTAAAATCAGCACCGGTAAAATAAAAAAAGCAGGATAAATTTTTATCAGTGAGCCTATGGAAAGAAAAAGAATTCCAGGCCCCTTGTGCCTTGTCTGCAACAAATAAACGGCACAGAAACAAAAAACCGCAGGAATCAAATCATACTGCCCGTGAGCAAAAGCGGAATGCAGAGTGAAAGGGTTCAACATCCAGAGAGCAAAAGCCCACAGCCTAACCTTTTGTTCAACCTTTAATTTCAGCAGCAGCCAGCCAATTATCAAATCGCATAGAAGGTAATGCCACTTGAGCAAAAACAGGTTGCGAAAAACCTGATATTTTTCCAGATCGTTGAAATAATCCACATTGGTCAATGTCGGATCTGTATGTTTGATAATTTTCCAGCAGTGGTCCATCCACTCTGGGAGGGTGGATGAAAATAGGTTTGCAAAATAACGGGAAAATGATGTGAATAAATAGTAGAGTGGAGGATAGGTGGGAGTCTTAAAATAAGGTGTATATTTTTGCAGATAATCCGAAAATATATTCCAATCGCCTGTTATTATTTGCTGCAAAGGATGCTGCAATACTACAAAATCGTCATGAACTGCATAAGGCATTAATAAAAGCCTGAGGAACAGTCCGACGCTCAACCAGAACCAAACCTGTTTTTTATAATCAGCCGGTGTATTAATGCTTTGAAATCCCATTAGCTAAAAGGCAACTTTGGGGGTAATAATATCAAATAGTCTTCAAATAAAAAGCTCAGGTAGTATCCGTATTTTCTCAAGATTACTACTCATTGAACGGTAATACTTTTTCCTTCCGAACAAGGCAGGTTTCTGTCATTTATCGATTTAATCAAACTCAAAATAACATCTGCTGCCTCGATTCATGGTCGATCTGACGGGTATTTTTCTGCCAAATTAACACATTAGATCAAGTTTGGAAACTGTCTTTAATATCGATACGGTGAATAAGGGATTCTAATGCCTTTTTATACTGAGCTTATTTTCTAGTCAGCCCATCCAGGTAGATAAATCAGAGTTCCTTTTAAATCGATCCATAAATTAGAGGACTATACATTAGATGAAATACCAGACAATATTAACACAACGGGATCAGTGACTCAAAAAAAATTTTAGAATATCCTCACTGCATGCAATTTTTCTGATCCAGGCCTGCCAGGGTAAGATCACGCCAAGATCTGTAAACAGTTACGTCTGATCCTGGCTAGGTACATGGACTTCATACACATGGGCCTTTTCCACCTGCAGGAAAACCATAAAAAAGCTTGCCTCAAAGGGTGGGAGAAGCCAATTTAAGTTCTCAGAACCTCTCCTCCCTTGGAAGGTCTGAAACGCACTCACTGGAGAAAGGATGCCATTCCGCCGAGGGCAGCAGGTGAGCGGCTTCTTTCAAATTTAAATATCATTTTAGTCTTTTTCTTATATCATGCCAGCAAGGAGGTTCAAATGAGCAGAAGAACAACCAAACGAACATCCTCTTCCGAGTGTGGTATAACGAGAAGGTGGTTCCTTGCGGCTCTGGGCACAGTCGGTTGGGCAGCTATCGTCCAAAGTCTTTTGGGTAAAGAAATTATGCCCTCCGGGTTGGCTGATCGGGCTTTCAAGCCGCTCCCGCCTGGCAGCATCCGCCCTGAAGGCTGGCTGTTAAACCAGCTCCGCATCCAGGCCAGCGGGCTCAGCGGACACCTGGATGAATTCTGGCCGGATATCGCGCAGAGCGGGTGGATCGGCGGCACGGCGGAAGCATGGGAAAGGGGGCCGTACTGGCTGGATGGCATGGTGCCGCTGGCATTCATTCTGGATGACCAGAAGCTGAAAACCAAGGTGCAGCGCTGGATGGACTATATCCTGACCCATCAGCGGGAAGATGGCTGGCTGGGGCCGGTACACGACGAGGCCAGGGGGTATCAAGCCTATGACCCGTGGCCGGTATTTATTGCGCTCAAGGCGCTCGCGCAGTACCAGGAGGCTGACGGAGACAGGCGGGTCATTCCCGTGATGCAAAAATTCCTGCATAGACTGGATAATTTGCTCGATGAAAAATCCCTGTTTGTCTGGGGAAAATCCCGCTGGGCGGACCTGGTGCTAAGCATTCACTGGCTGTACGAGCGCACCGGGGAAAGCTGGCTTCTCGAGCTTGCGGCCAAGGCCCGAAAGCAGGGCTACGACTGGCGTCATCACTTCGAGGTATTTCGCTACAAGGACAAGATGAAGAGTGAGGACTGCGACCAGACCACGCATGTAGTGAACAACGCCATGGCGGTCAAGCAGCCGGGTGTCTGGTTCCGCCAGTCGCAGGATGAGAGTGACCGCACCGCTGTCTTCCGGATCATCGACACGCTCGACCGCTATCACGGGCAGGCGACCGGGATCTTTGCAGGTGATGAGCACTATGCCGGAAAAAATCCCTCGCAGGGCACTGAGTTATGTGCTGTGGTGGAATACATGTTCTCTCTCGAGACCCTGTTGAGCATCCTCGGGGAGCCGTCTCTGGCGGACCGGCTTGAGAGCATTGCGTTCAATGCCCTGCCCGCAACTTTCAAACCCGACATGTGGGCCCACCAGTACGACCAGCAGGCGAACCAGGTTATCTGCAAGGTCTCCGAGGACCGGATTTATACCACCAACGGCCCTGATTCCAACATTTTCGGCCTGGCACCGAACTATGGCTGCTGTGCATCGAACATGCATCAGGGCTGGCCGAAATTCGCCTCGCACCTCTGGATGGAGACACCCGACAGGGGTCTGGCCGCAGTGGCCTATGCTCCGTGCAACCTGACCGCCCCGATCGCAGGCAAACCTGTAAGGATAGATCTCGAGACCGAATATCCTTTCGGCGAAAGCCTGCACTTCACGGTCCAGACCGAGCAGCCGCTCCGATTCCCCTTGCGCCTGCGCATCCCTGCCTGGGCCGTGGATGCGGAAGTGAAAATAGAAAATACCGAACCGGTCAGGGCAAAGGCCGGAACTTTCCACTTAATCGACAGGGAGTGGAGAGGCAGGACCGCTGTTTCCCTGCGCCTGCCTATGCGGTTCAGGGCGGAGCGGCGCTATCACAACAGCGTCTCGATCAAACGCGGCCCGCTGGTTTATGCTCTGAGGATCGGGGAAGATTGGAGATTGCTCCGGGGCGAGCCCCCTCACGGCGACTGGGAAGTCTATCCGACAACTCCGTGGAATTACGCCCTGGAGATCGATCCCGAGCATCCAGAGGAGTCTATCAGATTTGGAACTTCCAGCCTGGGCGACTGCCCGTTTTCTCCGGATGGTGCTCCGGTATTGGCAAGAGTGACCGGGAGGCGCATCCCCGAGTGGAGAATCGAACACAACGCAGCCGGATCCCTGCCCGAGAGCCCGGTGAGCTCGAGCGAGCCGGCCGAGGAGCTGGTGCTCGTTCCCTATGGCTCGACGAACCTTCGCGTTACCGAGTTCCCGGTGCTGCGGAAAAATATTTAATTATCCGTAAATCTTTTTTACTGCCAGCGCAAGATGTCGCTTTCCACGATATCCTCAAAGGCTCCGGGCACACCCTTTGCCGGCCCATGGAACACACTGCCGCCGAAAGTGGTCAGGTAGAGCATGCCTGGATTATGGGGATCGACTACAGGCCGATGGCCCCACTTGAAATTGTAGCCCTCGAGCCTGTGCCAGCTCTCCCCGCGGTCATAGCTGCGGAATGCGGCGCTGTCAAATGTATTGACATATACGGTCGAGGGATTTTCAGGATCTACTGCTGCTGCATAGACATGGGCTTCTTCATCAAAGACCTGCTCCCAGCTTGTGCCTCCATCCTCTGTGCGCAGCAGCCCCCCGGCGTGTTCCCGCCCCTCTTTAGGCCACGGCCAGCAGCTCAGGTACATTCTCTTCGGGTGCGAGGGATCGAACACCAGGTCGTTCGGCGCGTTGACATCCCGGGGTAATTCTATTTTGCGCCAGCTTTCGGCTTTGTCATCGCTGCGATAGAGCGCTCCATCGATATATTCGCGGCCCTCCACCCCTCCCCGCGCCACGAGCAGGAACAGGGTGCCCTCCGGCAGACGTGTCATCCGCCAGGCGTAGGGTTTGGGACCCAGTCCGGAGCTGGCGTTTTTCCAGTTCCTGCCGCCGTCTGTGGACTTGAACACACCCTCGGCGAACCCGCAGACATAGAGGGTTCGTGAATCCGCCGGGCTTTCCGGATCGAGCAGGATATGGGTGCAGACAGCGCTCGGCGGCATGCCTTCTGTTGTCGGCCGCCAGTTCCTGCCCCCGTCCTCTGAGACAGCCACTCCTCCCTGGAAACCTCCCTGCTCGAGCCTGCCGGAGCGGAACATCTTGGGGCGCGGCAGGTCGTGGCAGTTGCCCCACACCGACCAGATACGGCCCTTGATTTCAGGATCGAAAACCAGCCAGTAGCAGGTGTTGATCCAGGAGCGGGTGACACCGCTGATCGAGTGAATCCAGCTTTTGCCGCCGTTATAGGAGTGAAAGGCACCGATATCGGTATAGGAGATAAAGATGTGGTTTTTGTCAAAGGGATCGAAATGCACCCCATAGCAGGTGGTCACATCAAGGCCCCTGCTGGTCACTGAACTATCCGGGAGTGTTTTTCCATAGACCTGCTCCCAGATAGCCCCGCCATCGAGCGTGCGGTAGGTGCGGCCGTAATCCGTGGCGTAGCAGATATCGGGGTTCGTGGGGCAGATACCCAGGGAAATCGGGCTGCCGCCCCAGGCAGGCCCGTAGCTCCGGTTCATCCAGCCGCCGCGGAAATTGTCGCCGATCACGCTGTCCCCGGTGGCCTGGTAGACCCAGCGCCAGCTTTCAGCGCCTGTCTCTGTCTTGAATATGCCGAAAGAACGCATCTCCGTGCCATCCCCGGTTCGAGCCGTATATGAGCGACAGCCCAAATAAAGCACCCGAGTGTCTCCCTCGCAGACAGCGAGGGTGCCGAACCTGGGCAGTTTGCCTGTGGAAGGCAGGCCACCGAGCAGGCCCTCATTGACCTGGGTCCAGGTCTCGCCCTGGTCATTCGAACAGTAGACACCTCCGGCAACTTTTCCCTCGATCAGCTCCATATCAGCCAGAATGTAAAAAACGCTGCCCTCAGGGCCTGTCCCGCCGTCCGAGTCGATCACCCGCTCCACAGGCAGAACAAGAGCCTCCGTTTCACCGGTTTCAAGCGCCACCCTTGAAGCGGCCCGGTCTGTAATCACAGTCAACTCATCCGGCCTGTCATCCCAGGCGCCCGGGAAGATAGCCAAAATCCGCCGGCCATAGACCCGGGCCGCGACACTCCAGCTTTTGCCCCGGTCCGTGGAAAAGACCACCCGCGCCGAATCACCCCCTGTCCCCATTCTGCGGTCAGGGGAAGAAAACCGGCTCCCGCCCATTCCGAGGTAAATCCGGTCGCTGTTGGTCGGGTCCACTCTTACTTTGTCAATCGGGCCGTCCGGCATTCCATCCTTGGTCTCGAATCTTTGCCCGGCGTGGTCGCCTATCATGCGCTCTGCCACCACGTTTCGCGGATCGGGATAAACGAGATGCCACCTTGCCCCGCGGTCATCTGAACGGTAAAGTGCGTTATTGGCTGCATAAATCGTATTCGGATTGCCGGGATCGAACTCGAAGTCGCTCACCACAGTGCGCAGATTGAACATGCGCCATGATTCTCCGCCGTCCAGAGTGACATAAGCCCCGGTCATGTCGCAGCGCACGAATACATGTTTCGGGTCCCGGGGATTGATAGTGGGCAGAAACTGTCCTCCCCCGCCTCCCGGCCCGATCACCTGCCATTTTTCCGATACGGGCTTTAAAGTTTCCTCCTGTTTGGGCTTCCCGGGCGCTCCACAGCCTGTTATCACTGGAAAGGAAAAAACAATCAGGAGAAATGCGCCAAGCAACACTTTGGACTGGTTCATCTTTGACTCCTTTTGAAAGGTGAAAAGATGCAATATTTAAAACTACAAATTTTGCAGGCGCATGAAAAGGATAAAAAGAATAGGACTTTCGATTTCTCCCTTGAAAAGTTTTTTTCTTTACATCAGTGATTTTTCCACCAAACTCTTTCGTGGACTGAAAAGATTGTTATTTTACGAATGAGACATCTTGCGTGAACATAATAACCTAACTCAAGAAACTTAAGCACACCTGTTCCCTGACGGCGATTATGGTTTCTCCGTTACTACAGGGAGCATTAAATAGTTTCCATTTATATTGTTTTTATCTGCTTTAGCCTTGGTTATTAATATAAGTTGAGTGAATAGGAATGATTTACCAGATGTCGATTCTTACATTTAAGGCGCCAGCGACTGATTTACCTAACAACAATTGAAATACCCCGAGAGAAAAGCTTCTACAACTACCGAAAAGAAGTTTAAGTGCAGCTACCTGGGATGATAAAGCCATCCCAGGTGAAACTAGAGACCATAAAAAGCCCTGAAGTCCGGGGACCCTGTTTCTGGAGCGTGTAGAAGACAAGTAATTTCCATCATCGCCATA
>DATKXY010000194.1:0-17083 GCA_035528795.1 archaeon
GCCCCGGCCGGCTATTTTTCATTCCCTTCGCATGGACTTCCCTGGCACTATCTTGTGGCCTACCTGTTGCTTCTGGTCCACGGCCAGAACACCAACCCGATCGCCCAGAGATATTTCAGCGTCAGGAACGAGGCCGATGCCAAAAAGGTCTCACTTTTATGTTCTTCTCTGTTTCTTGTCGGAATCTTTTTCTGGGCTATTCCCCCCATGGCGGCGCGGGTCATTTACCCTGATCTCAGCGGGATGCTTGATTTGCCCAATCCGGACGAGGGATCTTTCGTGGTCATTGCCCTGCACCTTCTCCCTCACGGCCTGATCGGCCTTTTGATCTCAGCCATGTTCGCAGCATCCATGTCTTCCCTTGACTCGGTCTACAACCTGCTGGCGGGTATTATCTCCAAAGATATCTGCCAGCGGATGTTCAAGCAGTCGATGAGCGATAAGGCTCTTTTGCGGGTGGGCCAAGGGGCCACCCTGGCTATCGGCTTGATTGTTATCGGCTTGAGTCTCTTGATGGTCAAATACGGCGCAGGAGCGTTCAGCGTGATGATGAAGATCTCGAGCCTGACCATTGCGCCCCTGGCTACCCCGATGCTACTCGGGTTTCTCTATCGAAAGGCCCCGAGCTGGGCCTGCCTGTTTTCTTTCACTTGCAGCGCCGCTCTGGCTGTGGTGTTTGCTTTTTACACTCCCCTGACAGATTATCTGAAATCCTGTGGTCCATGGATGGATTTTTCGGTCAGTACAATCTCAATCGTTTCAGTGGCAGTGGCGGCCTTTTTAATTTCACCCTGGCTGTTTAAGTCAACCGAGCGCGCTCGCCAGCGCATCCGCGCTTTCTATGACAAGCTGGACACCCCTGTGGATGAAAGCAGCGAAATCCAGGCTGCCGAGATCGACCGTACCTCGGTCGCGAAATTTATCGGCGGCATTGCCCTGTTCATCGGAGCGATTGTAAGCCTGTTTGTTTTAATACCCGGCACTATCCGGGAACGGCTGACCAGCCTATTGATTGGGCTCCTGATCCTGGGATTTGGGGCATGGTTATATTCAGTGGGCAAACGAGAGAAAAACGCACAATTATCCGTTGTTTCAAAACGGGATGAGCCATCTCCCCATTGACCGATTAGTAATGAACAGAAAAATGATCGGAGTTGCACTGTCCTGTAAGATGCGCAACCCCTTAGAAAAAAACTCAAAAAAGAAAGACCCAAATTCAGCTTGTCTTCTTTCCGATGATTTCAGGGGTGATGCCCTGAGCTGGTATGGGAATCTCATTATCAAAACCGTGAACTCTGACTGCCTTGCCGGGAGCGGCGTGCGCTTAACCGACGCCTTTATTTTCTTACGGAGGTTAAATGGATATTCTGGAAATTGGACCTGTTGTCCAGGGAGAAATATTAAGCAAGACAGGAGGTGGCTTTTTCGAGGTGGTCAATCCGGCCACAGGAGAGGTGATTGCGCATGAAGCCTGCTGCGACTCCGCTGATCTGGACCGGATAGTCAGCTCAAGTCAAAAAGCGTTCGACTCTGCCGGCTGGCAGAAGATGACTCCGGCCGACCGCGGGAATATTCTGCTCAAGCTGGCTGATCATGTGGAGCAGAAATCGGATGAACTGATCGAGCTTGAGCTGCTTGATACCGGCAAGCCGATTAGCCAGCTCCGAGAGATGGAAATTCCTTTATCGGCTGCAATTATCCGTTTTTATGCAGGCGCTGCGGATAAGATCGAGGGGTCGGTCAAATCGACCTCGGGCGGCGGCTTCCATCTTACAATGTACGAACCCTATGGAGTGGTGGCCGGGATCCTGCCCTGGAACTACCCGCTGGTCAATGTGGCAATGAAAGTCGCTCCGGCTCTTGCCGCAGGGAATGCCATAGTGGTCAAGCCCTCGGTCAAGACCCCCCTGTCTTGCGTGAAATTTGCCGGACTTTGCACAGAGGCCGGCCTTCCCCCGGGGATTGTCAATGTGGCTCTGGGTCCCGGATCGAGCGCCGGGAATGCCCTGGTAGCTCATCCGGAAGTCAAAAAGATCTCATTCACCGGTTCGACTTCAGTGGGCCAGGCGATCCAAAAACAGGCTGTCGAGCGGATGAAAATGGTAAACCTCGAGCTGGGCGGGAAGAATGCCATCATTGTCTTTGAAGATGCAGACCTCGAACGCGCGGCCCAGGCGGTGTTGTTCAGCGCGTTTGTCAATGCCGGCCAGTTGTGTGTCGCCTGTTCCCGTCTCCTGGTCCAGGAGCCGATCGCCCGGGAGTTCGAGTCTCTCCTCAAGGAAAAATTAGAGAAGGTCAGGACAGGGGACCCAAGGAGTGAGGATACCCTGGTCGGGCCGATGATTACCAGGTCCCAGTACGAGATTGCCCTTGATTATCTCCTCGGCGCCCGGAAAGAAGGCTGTAAGATCTTATCCGGCGGCGGAAAACTCGAGCTGCCGGCGCCCCATGATAAGGGTTTCTGGATTCAGTCCACGCTCCTTTCAGGTGTGCAGCCCGGGATGAAAGTGGCTGATCAGGAAATTTTCGGCCCTGTTTTGAGCAGCATCCGTTTTAAAGATGAAGCCGAGGCTGTGAATATATCCAATGGCGTAATCTATGGCTTGTCAGGCTCGGTGTGGACCAGGGATGGGGCGCGCGCCATGCGCATGGTCAAAGCCCTGGACACCGGCCTGGTCTGGGTCAACTGCATGCTGGCCGGCTATCCCCAGATTCCGCTTCCGCCGCATAAGATGAGCGGCACCGGAGTGGAGCTTGGAATCGAGGGCCTGCTGGCCTATTGCAAAAGGAAAAGCGCTGTCCTGGGTTACGATGACAATGCACCTGTGGGATGGGACATAAAATGAGCGATAACGGATGGGAAAATGAGTTGATCGGCAAATCCGTGGAGGAGCTGCAGACCCCTGCGATAGTGGCTGATATCGAGGCCCTGGATGCCAATCTGTCCTTGCTGGCCGGCTATTTTGCGGTCAGACACTGCAAGTTGAGGCCGCACTTCAAGTCGCACAAGTGCGTGACTCTCGCCCGCCGCCAGTTGAAGGCCGGAAGCGCCAACGGGATCACCTGCGCCAAGGTCTCCGAAGCCGAACAGCTTGTCTCCGGGGGGATAAAGGATATCCTGATCGCCAACCAGGTGATCGGTCCGGAAAAAGTCCGGCGGGTCGCAGAGCTGAACCGCCAGGCCGCTGTGCGCCTGACAGTGGATTCCCCGGAGGGTGTGCGCCAGATCGGGGCTGCGGCCAGGGAAGCGGGGGTAACCATCGGGATATTGGTGGAGGTGGATATCGGCATGAACCGCTGCGGGGTACCTCCAGGTAAACCTGCTGTGGCGCTTGCCGAACAGGTGGCCCGTACCGGGGGTCTGCGTTTTGACGGGCTCCAGGGCTATGAGGGACATCTCGTGACCCTGGAAGATTACCAGGAGCGCAAGCGCCTGGTGCTCCAGGCCATGGAGCCGCTCTTAGAAACGAGAAGAGCTCTCGAGGATTCCGGTTTGCAAGTTTCCCTGGTTTCCGCGGGCGGCACGGGCACCTATAAGATTACAGGAAATATCGAGGGTATCGATGAAGTGCAGTGCGGCAGTTACGCGCTGATGGACTCATTCTACAGGAAAGTGAGCCCGGAGTTCCAGAACGCCCGGTATGTAATAGCCACCGTAATCTCCGCACAAGGGAGAAAGGCTGTAGCTGATGTCGGATTGAAAGGCATGGGATGTGAATACGCCTCCCCTGTCATAGTGGGCCATCCTGAGGCCAGGGTGCTGTATGTAGCTGAGGAGCATCTGCCGATTGACAACCTGGAGGCGGCTGTCGGGGAGCGCATTCGAATCATTCCTCCTCACGGCTGCACGACAAATAACCTGCACCAAAGAATGTGGGTTGTGCGGAACGGGATTATCGAAGATGTCTGGCCGATCGAAGGAAGAGGCTGCCTGGAATAATTCACTGAGGAGGTTGACAAATGGCAAGATTTATCGAGATCCGGTTTGTGGACGAGAATATCTCGGCCCGGGCCCGGCTGCTCGAGCAAGAGATGCCGCGGACCTGCGGGGAGCTTATCAAGCACATGCCTCTGGAGGGGACGGCAACCCATGCCCGGTACTCGGGAAGCGAGGTCGCCGTGCTCCTTCCCACACAGATCAGGATCGGTCGGGAAAAAGCGACCTGCGCTGTGCTTCCCGGCGATGTAGCCTATATCTGGCTCAACCGGGACGACCATTACGGACTTGAGGAAGACGTGTCCGAAATCTGCTGGTTCTACGACCGGGACAGCCAGCCCAGGATGTGGGAAGGACCGGTAAGAGTCAATATTTTTGCCCATCTGGAGGGAGACACAGCGGAATTTTTCAAAGCCTCCGCAGACACCCGTATCTCGGGAGTCAAGCGGGTCAGGATCAAGCTTGTTGAATGATCACGGAGAAAATATGACACAGCAGAGCAACAAGAAAATAGAAACGGTTGGGATTATCGGCCTGGGCCTGATGGGCCAAGGGATTGCCGCCTGCCTGGCAGCCAACAGGCTGCGCGTAGTCGGATACAGCCGCTCTCCGGAACGGGAGGCGCAAAGCCTGACCCGGATCCAGGAAGCGCTCGAAGAGTTGGCCGGGAGAAAAATTATTCCCCGCACTCAAGTCTCCGGCTGGAAGAAGAGGTTTATCTACACCCTTTCCCTTGAGGGTCTGGCGGAATGCCCTTTCGTCATCGAGACTGTCAAAGAAGACCTGGCTTTGAAGCGTAAAATTTACGATCAATTGGAATCTATCGTTTCTCCACGGGCTGTCATCGCCACAAATACCTCCAGCATCCCGATAACATTGATCCAGCAGGGAAGAAAACACCCCGAAAGATTTATCGGGATGCACTGGGCCGAGCCGGCCGAGATAACCCGTTATCTCGAGATCATCCGGGGCGAACAGACCTCCGGCAGAGCGGTCCATTTGACCAGGCGGCTCGGAGAGACCTGCGGCAAAGAGCCGACTGTCTTGAATTTCGATATCCGCGGTTTTATCTCCAACCGCTTGATGTACGCCATGATGCGGGAAGCCTGCTATCTGGTGGAGTCCGGGGTTGCCGACCTTGAAACAGTGGACCGCTCGTTCCGCAACGATATCGGGTGGTGGGCCACTCTTGCCGGGCCGTTCCGCTGGATGGATCTGACCGGTATCCCGGTTTATGCCGCAGTGATGGAGGGTCTTTTCCCGGAGCTGTGCAATGCAAAGGCTGTCCCGAAACTAATGCAGGAAATAGTAGACAGCGGCGCAGAAGGCATATCCAACAGGAAAGGATTCTACAAATACACCAAGGCCAGCGCCAGGGAGTGGGAAAAAGTCTGGACGGATTTCACTTATGATATCAGGAAGCTTGTGGATAAATATGAAAAGCGGGTCCGGCTGTGATCGGAATTCCCGGCCTGACTTTTAGATAAACGGCTGGCAAAGCGGTTGTATGCAATAATAATCACCGGCCGAGCTTTGGGCCGCCTGTCGATTATTTTCAACATTAAAAACTGAATATTCTGTAGATATTGAGAGCTTGAATCAATGTGCCGGTCGTAGCGTCAGTTTGTGGTATCAGTGCGGGGTCTGTATCATTTTGCCCAGAGGCTGAAAATGCAGCAGGAGCCTTTGGGCTGAATTTTATAAGACCAGGAGTGTACTAAAAAATGCTTTCAAATGATCGAATGAATTGAGATCGTACGGGGTTCATCAGAATAATGCCCTTCGAATGCTCTGTGACTTTCGTAAAAAGCGTATTAAAGGATTTGGCAGGTTTTTTTAGCCCCTTGGATTTGGCGCTTGAAATTTCTCGCAATCAGAAGTAACTTTTTTGATGCAGAAAATTAGCGCTAAAGATCTCCATTCCAATCTCGTTAATTATCTGGATCTGATTCAATGATAACTGCGCAGAGTTACAGGGTGTTCATTATTAGCGCACTTTTTTTATTTTGCGCAATCCTGGATTCAAGCGCCTCGCCTGTTGAGAATCAATTAACGGTCTTGCCGCAGCCGGCGGAATTTATTCCTTCCGGCCGTTCTTTTACAGTGAGTGAAGATACCAGGATAGTGCTTTGCCAAGGCTGTGAAGCGTCAGACCGCTTCGCGGTGCGCGAGCTGAATATCTGGCTTGCCGAGCTTGGCTATCGCCCCCTTGAAATGACTGCTGCCAAGTTAACAAGGGGAACAGCCCGGGGAATGATCTTATTGGGCCCCCCGGTGGAAGGCGGAGTCGTGGCCGGGTTTCTAAAGGAAATTGGTGTGAAAGATGCCGTGCCCGGGAGTGAGAAAGAAGGGGAATATCTTATCGCAGCCAACGAAACCGCTGTCGTAGTGTCAGCCGGAAACGCAGCAGGACGTTTCTACGGGCTGATGACTTTAGCCCAGATGTTCTATAGAAACGATTCCCTGACCATTCTCCCCGGGGGAGTCATACACGACTATCCGGCGCTTGCCTTAAGAGGAATATCGGATGACATAAGCCGCGGCCAGGTCTCAACGCCCGCGGACATGAAAGAAATCGTGCGCTTTCTGGCCCGTTATAAAATGAATGTTTATATGCCCTATCTGGAAGATATGTTCACTTTTCATAGCCACCCTGAGTTCGGAAACAACCGGGGGGCGTTGACTCGAGGAGATGTTGCGGAATTAGAAAAATTCGCCCGCAGCGTTCATGTACGGATAATTCCCATTTTTCAGACTCTCGGCCACTATGAGAATCTGCTGCTCAAGAAGAATTACAGGTATCTGGCGGAGTTTCCCGGAGCACATACCCTGAGCCCTTCAGCAGAAGAAACATGCCAGTTTCTAAGGGATGTTTTAGGGGAAATCGTTCCGGCTTTCAGTGATCGGTACTTTCATATCGGCTGTGATGAGACCTGGGAGGTCGGTCTTGGAAAAAGCCGGGAGCTAGTCAGTAAATCCGGCGCAGGCGCGGTTTACCTGGATCATTACCGTAAGATTTATGACATAGTAACCGGGATGGACCGCAGGGTGATGATGTACGGAGACATGGTTCTCAACTTTCCAGATCTGTTGAGCGGATTACCCAAAGACATAATCATTGTGGACTGGCAATACTCCGGGGATAGTTATCCGAGTGTGGCGAAATTCAGAAAAGCGGGCTTCGATGTGGTGGTGAGTCCCTCTGTTCAAAACTTTAACCGACTGTATCCCGATTATGGCAAAGCCCTGCCTAATATAGAAAATCTGACCCGGGTCGGATTCGAGAATGGAGCCCTAGGCGCTATTACCTCGAGCTGGTGCGACAACGGGGCGGCGAATTTTAGACAGCATAACCTCTGGGGCTACGCTTTCGCCGCTGACTGCGCCTGGAATCCCAGGCAAAGGCCCGATTTCAAAGAAGCGGAGAGGATTTTCTGGAAAAACTTTTTTGCTGTTGAAGATCCGGAAGTTTTTTTAGAGGTTAACAGTCTGCTTGCATCCTCACTCGGAAGAGGGTTCAGCCTTTATGACTGGTGGCGCAATCCCCTTCTCCAAGCCAGCCGGGACGGAGTTATAGGTGTAACCGGCGGTTCCTCGATGCCCGGACAGAAAATTTTGCGGGATACGAAAAGAGCTGCCGAAATACTGGCGGATGCAGCCCCCGGGGTGCGGGCCAATCGCTGGCTCCTCGAAATATTGGCCTATGAGGCTGACATGGGACGCTGCCTCGGACAAAAATTTATCTGGCAGGAGGAATTTGTCAAAGCCGGAAAAAGGAATCCCCCAGGTCCTGAAACCGGACGCAGGGAATATTACGCCGCCTGGGCCGGGAGTATGGCCAGCCAGTTGACAGGATTGAAAGAGCGCTTCAGGGCGATCTGGCTTAAATACAACAAGCCAGAGGGGCTTGATAACAACCTTCATCTTTTCGACCGTCAGATAGAAATCTGGACCAGGATTGAGAGGGCTTTGCGTTCAGGTACAGGATTGCCGGAGGCCGAGATTCAATCTGAGTGGATCACCCCGGCTGGAAGCAACGCTCAGGGAAGGCAGAAAGAGGCGCGCAGCGCTTTTTTCCGGCAGAAAATAACGCTGGATGGGAATTCTCTCCCCGAAAAATCCATCCTGCAGCTTATGGGCATGACTCAGGCTGAAATCTACCTGAACGGAGAGCCGGTTGGAGAAAGCCTCTTCAGCAGTTTCCTGATGTCTGTCGGCGAAAACCGCCGGGCCGGGATTATTGACCTCTCGGGCCTTTTAAAACCTGGAGATAACTTTCTGGCTGCAAAGGTGACGAACTATGAAGGGAAAGTGCCTTCCCTGAACGTATATGCGGAATTGACTAAAAATGGAGAAGTGATAAGCCGAATCATCACAGGCACCAATTGGCGCGGGATAGAAACGGCTGTTGAGCCTGATGGATGGATGAACGTGGGTTTCGATGACAGCGCCTGGAAAACTTGCGAGAAGACTTTTATCAATCTGCCTGTGTCGGCCCCGATGCTCAGGGCCGGCTTCAACAGCCGGATTGAGATGTGACAGACAGTAACAATCGTCGAAATATAGCCCCGCTGATTCGTGCGCTTTATTTATAGTTGTTATCCCTTGAAATATATATAGTTAAAGCCTGTTGTACCAGCGTAAAATTTTGAAGAGCCTGTCTTCTTTCAGGATAATCTGCTTATATTAAAAGTTCCTAAACCAGGTAAATTTTTCTTGGAAACCACAAGTGACTTTCCCGCTTGCCCGAGGAGCTTGACTTTGAAAACCTTTCGGTCTTTACATGTTTTGGCTCTGATTACTTGTGTCCTCTCAATGGATTGTACTCAACAGCAGCGGACAATAAACATCCAGGGTATAACCTTGGTCTCGATCCCAGCCGGCAGCTTCCGAATGGGGACAGAGGCTAAGGATGATAAGTGGTTCGAGCATTCAAGGCCGGTGCATACAGTCAGCCTTGACGCTTTTAAAATAAGCTCGACCGAGATCACCCAGGCTCAGTATCTGAGGATAATCGGCACAAATCCGTCTGCTTTTGCCGGGAATGACAATCATCCGGTGGAGCAGGTCAGTTGGTACGAGGCCGTGACTTTTTGCAACAAGCTGAGCGAGAAAGCCGGCTTGGAGCCTTGTTATGACCTGAATAGCTGGGAGTGTGATTTTACCAGGAATGGTTTTCGCCTTCCCACTGAAGCAGAGTGGGAATATGCTTGTCGTGCCGGTGCGACCACGGAATATTGCTCAGGCGACAGCATTAGCGACTTGGAGAAAGTGGGCTGGTACGGCTTGAACAGCGATAGTACAACCCACCCGGCAGGCAGTAAAAAGCCTAACGCTTTTGGTTTATACGATATGCACGGCAATGTGTGGGAGTGGTGCAACGACTGGTGGCAGCATTATTATAACGACAATAGCGAGAGAAATCCTGCCGGACCGGAAAGCGGCTTTTCCCGTGTCCTGCGCGGCGGCGGATGGGGCCACCATGAGTTCGGTTGCCGGTCAGCCTATCGCAGTGGCTACCAGCCGGACTTCGAGTCAGACCTCCTTGGGTTTCGGGTAGTGTGTCGTTAAGCCCTTAAGGGCCTGACATCGACAAAAGCTACCGTCTGCGCCAATCCAAACGCCGCACCAGAAAACAAGCGCATCTGAAAAAACAAACCCTATCAACTGAACGACAATAGAAAGGATTGACTTCTCTTATGTACCAGGATATTTATTAACAAGGTGCTGCACTTTTGGACCGCCAACCGTCGCACTTTTCAACCGCCGTTTACAGTGGGTTTTCAGCCGATACAGACCTTGGGGCTCTCTCTTTTGATTGTCAGGAAAAAACATTTCGCTTTGCTTCTGGCCCTCCCTTTTCTGATGGCGTATTCATCCGGCAGCCAGGCACTGGCCGGCGAGGTGGTTTTCAGCGATGACTTCGAATCCGGCGTACTGGCCGAGCGCTGGGAGGGAATCAATTCCACCCGCCCGGAGGGCCTGGGCTTCGAGACCAGAGCGGAATACGTGCATTCAGGGAAACGCTCTCTGCGCCTGACTGCGCACGAGAACGGGGGCAATGCCTCGGTGGCCCAGGTCACCCGCTGGTTCATGCCGGGGTATGACAGGCTCTATTTCCGCTGGTATGCCATGTTCGCCGTGGACTTCGACCAGGGCAATCTCATGCATTGGACTTTTATCGGCGGCAGCCGTACCGACAACAAATGGTCTGCTTTCGGCACTGCGGGGTTGAGACCCGGCGGCGCGGATTTCTTTACCACCATGCTCGAACCATGGCGCAACTGGGGTGAATATCCTCCGCCCGGTGCTTTGCATTTTTATACCAACTATCCGGACATGACACAGGCCCCGGATGGCAATTACTGGGGCAACCATTTCGACCCGCAAAAACCGTTTCTGCCGGACCGCGGAAGGTGGTACTGTTTCGAGGTCATGGTGAAGCTCAATACGCCGGGCAGCCGTGACGGGGAGCAGGCGTTCTGGATCGATGGGGAAAAGATTCTGCATGCAGACAGCATACGCTGGCGCGATTCGGAAGTGCTTAAGCTCAATGCGTTCTGGTTCGGTGTTTACATTCACAAAGCAGTCAGGGACAATACCTGCTGGTACGACGACCTGATTATCAGCACCGATTATATCGGTCCGGAAAACGGAGAAAGGCAGGGAGACGGCAAATGAGATACGGAATTGGCTTTTTCGCGGTCTGTCTTGTTCTGGCCTGCGGCGGAACCGGGAAAGATGCGGGCGGTATCCCAGCCACGTTCCCGATCAAGCTCGGCACATTCACCCAGCTTCGCCAGCACGGCGTCACCGACCTTTTCGTCCATTCGCCATGGGAGCCAGAGCAGTACTCGCAGTTGACTTTCCCGGAACACTGCTGGGGGTTGAACCTGCCCAATACCAGCCACGACAGCGATACCGCTGTGGCCTCGCGCTGGGTAATCAGTCCGGATTCATCCCGGGCGGTTTTCGAAAACCGGCCGCGCGAGGGAGTGGTCTACCGCTCCCTGGCCCAGGTGGATTCAATGGCGGTAAGGCTTAAGATCGAGATCGAAAACCATTCAGAACTGCCGGTGAACAATATCCGCGCCCTGGTCTGTTTCAAGCCGGACAATACGGTCGGCAATCCGGGCCGGCCTGATTGCATGCTGGCCTTCCGCGACACCACTCACGAGCTGGTGTGGTTCCGCTCCGGCGGCAGGAACATTCAGCTTCACGAACAGACCACCTACCACGGCGATTATCCACCCAACGTGGACGAAACCAACCTGAGAAATAAGATCGTCTGGGGAGTCAACATCGAGGGGTACCCGGATGTCCGCTCGATCGAGGACGTGGGCTGGTGGTTCATGGACAACCACCCGGGCCGTGTGGTTGAAGAAAGGGCCGACCCGGCCCTGATCGCCATCCACGCCCGCGGCGACACCACCCGCTGGATCGGGCTGATCTGGGACCCGCCCAGGAATCTGATGGCCAACCCGGTTAACCCGTGTTTCCATTCCGATCCCTCGTTCCCGGACTGCCCGCCAGGGGGTACCACCGGAGCGCAGGGGATTCTCCTTTTCCACGACGGCACTTTCGACCGGCTGGTCGAACGGGCCCTGGCCTGGAAAGCAGCCTTGCCACGCTGACAGGGGGTAGATATGAAAAGCAGGAAATTATCGGCGCGACTGTATCTTCTTATCCTGGCCGGTATTATCTCCGGTTCCGGGCCGGCAAGCGCTCAGCAGCCCTGTCCGCCCATGCACTGCCAGTTGATCCGGGCCGGGGAGATCGAGGCGATCGTGGGGGATGGGGCGGGCCACCGAATCAGGCCCGGGCTCTGGGCCATGAGCTCGATCAAGCATCAGTTCAGTATCTTCAAAAACATGTCCTCAGGGATGCTCTCCGGCGAATTCCGCGGCAAGGCCAATACGGTGCTCGAATATGTGGACGATTCCACCAGCGTGCTGAAAAGGGAACCTACCGATGATTACCCGGTCAAGGCCAGGATGGTATTCCGGGCGCGAAGCCCCTATTATCTGGACACCGAGCTGACCGTGTGCGACGCGGTTGACCTTGTGGCTGCCAGGCCCCAGGAGGGAAATGAACGGCAAGTGGCGATCAACTGCTACGTCAACAGCCCGGAGGATATCCGAATCAATTTCCTTTCCGGAGGCCGGTGGGAGCGCTTCATCCCTGCGGTGCACGCCGGGCCGGGTTCCTCGATCGCCCCAGCCTACCTGAAAGATTCAGAGCTGGAGGTCTGGCCGCAAAGCGACGATCCTCGCTTCCACTGGTATAAACGCTACGAAAAAAGGTTCGATGAGCCGTTCTACTATGGCCGCTTCGGTGATATGGTGCTGATCCTGGTATTCGATAAGCCGAAGTGGATCCGTTTCTACCTGTCACCCTCCGGCGGAGGCGAAAGCCTGATTGCCGGCCAGGACAGCCCGGCCTGGGATTACGAATGGCTCATACCCCGCAAAGACTACCAGCCGAACCGGGACTACCTGTTCCGTACATGTATGATTTACAAGCAGTTCGAGAGCGATGAGGATGTCATCCGTGAGGTGAAAAAGGCTCAGCACGACCTCGGCTACGAAACAGTCGAAAGCTTGAAACAGAGATGATCCGTAAGCCGGCCGGATTTGATTGATTGCCCGCCCGAGGGACGGCGAGGTGTCAGCCGGGCAAGGACTGAAAAGCCGACCCTCCCCGGGAAGTACAGTACATCATTGAGAGGAGCAAGCGATGATAAGCAGAATAGCCGCAATGCGCATGAGCGTTCTGGCCCTGGCCGCAGTCTTCCTCAACTCCGGGCCGGCGAGCGCGCAGCAGCCCTGTCCGCCCATGCACTGCCAGTTGATCCGCGCCGGGGAGATCGAGGCGATCGTGGGGGATGGGGCGGGTCACCGGATCAGGCCCGGGATCTGGGCCATGAGCTCGATCGACCACCAGTTCAGCATCTTCAAAAACCTGTCTTCCGGGATGCTTACCGGCGAGTTCCGCGGCAAGGCTAATACGAAGCTGGAGTACGTGGACGACTCAACCAGCCTGTTAAAACGGGAGCCCACCACGGATTACCCGACCCGGGCCAGGATGTATTTCCGTATGAAGAGCCCCTATTACCTCGATACGGAGCTCACTCTGAGCGACACCGAGGACAAGCTGGCCGGCAAACCGTATGATTTCCGCTCGGTATCCTTCAACTGCTACGCCAACAGCCCCTTCGACATCCGCATCCATTATCTATCCGGCGGCCAGTGGGAACGCTACATCCCACCCTATCACGCAGCGCCGGGAACGGCGATCAAGCCGTCGTACCTGTCGGATGATGAAATCGAAGTCTGGCCGGATATTGAAGACAAGCCGTTCAACTGGGGGAAATGGTACGAAAAGAGTTTCGACGAGCCGTTTTATTACGGCCGCTATGAACACATGGTGATGATCCTGATTTTCGACCGGCCGCGCTGGATCAGGTTTTACATTTCGCCCTCCGGCGGGGGCAAGAGCCTGATTGCCGGCCAGGAAAGTCCAGCCTGGGATTTTGAATGGATCATCCCGAGAAAGGATTACCAGCCCAACCAGGAATACACTTTCCGGGTGCGGCTGGTTTACAAGAAGTATGTGGATGATGATGATGTACTGCGGGAGGTGCGGAAAGCCCAGGATGACCTGGGCTTTGAGAAGGTTGCCCCGAGATAAACCTGGGCGATCCTAAAGCCAGGGTTCAGATTCCCCGCATCCTTTTATAGGAAATCCGGAGACCTGAGAGAAACGATTGATTGTTGATTTAGACCGGAAAGAAATTGTTTCCACAATGAAGAAGTCCCTGCTTCAGATTGTAAGCTCGCTGTTCGGCTTAACCCTGTTTGCGGTAGTGCTGTGGGTTCTGTTCCACGAGCTGCGGCATTATCATTACCAGGACATCGTCCGGGAAGTCCATAACCTCCCTGCGTTCCGTCTCCTGTTGGCCTGTGGGTTGACCGCGCTGAATTACCTTGTACTGACAGGCTACGATACGCTGGCTTTCCGCTATATTCGATATCCCATGCCGTATCGCCGGGCCGCTCCTGCTTCCTTTGTGGCTTATGCGTTCACAAACAATATCGGCTTTTCGGTTCTAAGCGGGGGGTTCGTGCGCTACCGTCTCTATTCGGCGTGGGGCGTTTCGGCCAGGGACGTGGCGCGGATCATTGCTTTCTGCGGGTTCACTTTCTGGCTGGGGTTTCTGGCTGTTGGAGGGATGGCCTTTCTCTTCACACAACCGTCTGAAAACGCTCATCTGCTCCATTCCACCCTCCGTCCCCTGGGGATTTTGCTGCTTGGCCTGCTGGCCGGTTACCTGATAGTTACTGTTAAGAGAACTGAGCCGCTCAGGTTCAGGCAATGGGAGTTTCCACTGCCCAACCTCCGGTTGGGGTCAGCGCAAGTGGGGCTTTCGACGATTGACTGGCTGCTGGCCTCGGGCGTGCTCTATGCCCTGCTGCCTTCATCGGTCTCCCTGACCTACCCTCATTTTGTGGCCCTTTTCATGCTGGCCATGTTGGCCGGATCTGTCAGCAGTGTACCGGGAGGGCTCGGGGTTTTCGAGACAGTGCTCCTGCTTTTACTTTCGGGCCACATCGAGACCACGGCGGCGCTGGGGAGTTTACTCGCCTTCCGGGTGATTTACTACCTGCTCCCGCTCCTGCTGGCCTCAGGAGTGCTTTTCGGTTACGAGATATTCCATCGGCGGGAAGCAATCGAGACGGCTGTGCGACGGGTGAGCGGCGCTTTTGCATTTATCGCGCCCCATTTACTGGCCGCCACAACCTTTCTCGGCGGGGTCATCCTGCTGTTCTCCGGGGCCACTCCTTCGGTTCACGGCCGCCTGGCCTGGTTGAACCAATTTCTTCCCCTTTCGGTGATCGAGCTGTCGCATTTTCTCTCCAGCCTGGCCGGAGCAGGGCTGCTGATCCTGGCCTGGGGCCTTCAGCGGCGGCTCGACTCAGCCTACCATCTGAGCCTGGCCCTGCTGGCCCTGGGGGCGTTAGGGTCTATCCTCAAGGGTTTCGACTATGAGGAGGCCATCGCCCTGACAGTGTTTTTCGCTGTCCTGCTTCCCAGCCACCGCCATTTCTTCCGCCAGGTCTCCCTGGCCAGCGGGCGTTTTACTCCGGGATGGATTGTCCTGATCGGGCTTATTTTAGTGTGTGCGGGCTGGCTGGGGCTGTTTTCGCACAAGCATGTCGAGTATTCCAATGACTTGTGGTGGCAATTTGCGCTCCACGGAGACGCGCCGCGCTTTCTCCGGGCCGGGGTGGGCGTCGTATCTCTCGCCTTGCTTTTCGCCCTGGCACGGATTTTAAAACCGGCTCCTGTTGCTCCTGCTTTGCCCTCTCCGGAGGATCTGGAACAGGCCCGCGCGATTATCAATGAAAATCCTTACACGGTCGCCCATCTGGCTCTCCTGGGAGACAAGTCCCTGCTTTTCAGCGAGAGCATGAAAGCCTTCATCATGTACGGAGTGGAGAAAAAAAGCTGGGTCGCCATGGGTGATCCGGTGGGACCAAAGGAAGAAGCGTTGGAGCTGGCCTGGAGCTTCCGGGAGATTTGCCACCGGCACGGAGGATGGACAGTCTTTTACCAGATTCGCCCGGGAAACATACCGCTTTACCTGGACCTGGGCCTGACACTAAGCAAGCTGGGAGAGGAAGGACGGGTGAGCCTGGAGTCTTTCTCTCTGGAAGGCTCCTCGCGTAAGAGCCTGCGGCATATTATCCACTCGGTAGAGCGGGAGGGCGGCGTATTCGAGATTGTCTCCCCGGAAAGAGTCCCCGGCCTGCTGCCGGAGCTGAAACGGGTTTCCGATCAGTGGCTGGAGGAAAAACACACCCGTGAGAAGCGGTTTTCCCTGGGTTTTTTCAATGAAGGCTACCTGTCTCACCTGCCGATGGCAGTGGTGCGGAAAGAGGGACGCCCGGTCGGCTTTGCCAATCTGCTGGCCACCAGCCTGAAAGAGGAGCTGTCCATAGACCTGATGCGTTATTCCAGGGATGCACCGAAAAATTTGATGGAGTACCTGTTAGTGCAGCTCATGCTTTGGGGCAAAGAAAAAGGTTACCGCTGGTTCAGCTTAGGCATGGCCCCGCTTTCCGGGCTGGAAGACCGCGCTTTGGCACCGCTTTGGAGCAAGCTGGGCGCCCTTGTCTTCCGTCACGGCGAACATTTCTACAACTTCCAAGGACTCCGTCAATACAAGGAGAAATTTGATCCGGTCTGGGAGCCGAGGTACCTGGCCTCGCCGGGAGGCTTCGCCCTGCCGCAGATCCTGACCCATGTCGCCTCGCTGATAAGCGGCGGACTGCGCGGAGTCGTGTCCAGGTAGCCGAGAGGAAACATAATTGAACATCTCAATCAAGATGGAGGGTATGTTCCTGTGAAAAAATTACATTTTCCGAATCCTTTCAAACACGAGCACCCTGCAGTTCGTAATGTCAACGAAATTTTCGAGGATCAACTGACCTTTTCCCAAAAGGCAGCCGATAGGGTTGTGAAGATTGTCGGCTGCTGGCGGTTCATCATTGTACAATCCATAATACTGGTCGGCTGGGCGGCCTTGAATATTGTGGCCTGGACTCAGCACTGGGATCCATACCCGTTTATTTTGATGAACCTGTTTCTCTCGCTGCAGGCGGCTTACACCGCCCCGATGATTATGATGAGCCAGAACCGTCAGGCAGCCAAGGACCGGATGGAGGCCCATAACGACTATATGATCAACCAGAAAGCGGAAGAGGAAGTCCGGGTGATTCTGAATCATTTGACAGCCCAGGATCAGGCACTGGAAACGATTCACCAGGTAGTTGCCAATCTGCAGGCGCAGGATATCAAAAACCCCACAGAATCGCCGCAGCCGCCCGGGCAGGAACAGAAATCATAAGTGAGTGAGATCCTCAACCGCGGTAAGATATGGGGGACAATCCTGCATTTTGTCAATGAAAGCACAAGGGTTGAAGGGTGCGAATCAGTCAACACGCCTGCCAATGTTATAATACTAAGTTGCAAATAAAATGATATTTATTAATCAGGTCTTGCCTGTCGAATATTGATTTCATTTTATAACTGTCAAGGAGTCAGAAGACAGGAGTCAGGAGTCAGAATCCCTCCCCTGCCCGG
>DATKXY010000195.1:0-21607 GCA_035528795.1 archaeon
ACCCCACCAGAATTTTTCGGAAGTCCACCAGCGACGGATGACCCCCCTTTCGGCCAGGGAAAAAAGCTTCCGCTGCCACACGTTTTCCGCTGTCCGAAGGGCCGTGGGCCTGGCGGTAGCCAGAGACACTGCAATGAAAAAGCCGAGCATCACAATCGATGCCAGTCCGGCCATGTTAAACGGGTTGATAAAGGGGAAGAGCCCCCGGCGCAGAAAAACCAGGATCAGCATGGGGAATCCCAGCCGTGGCTGTTTATGGTTCGCCGGGAAACATCACAGCCTGATAAATCAGGTCAATGCCTGTAACCTTGTTGACTATTCCCGCCCGGATATTAGTCGTAAATTCGAATAAGCTATATAAATAGTTTCGTGCAGTAAGTAATTAAACAACTCTAACAAATCTCTTTCTGTATGTCAAGTATTTTCCTGATAAAAAATAGTCGCTGAAAGGAAGCGCCTGCGTGCAAAAAAATGCATGCAAAGCTTTAGTCTTACACCCGCACCAGCTCAATCTTTTTCATCATTTCATCCAGTTCTCCTGTTGATTCAAAGCCAACAGTGATGGCATCGAAAAATCCTTGGCCGAGCACGAAGTTCAAAGAGAGGTCAATCTGGTCTTTCAAGCGCCCCTCGCCGACAATTTTCATTCCCAGTATTGATTTCCCGTTTTCGTACGCCTGACGCAGCACAGGTATCACCGCCTCAGGCGCGGCATCCATCAGCACGCCGGCGTGGTTGATCCGGGCCAGGATGACCTCGGCCCAGGGATTGCCGGCCGCGGCTTTCAGGGCGCCCAAACTGTGGCATGAAACGCCATAGGCACGCAAGATTCCCTTTTCGCGTGCTTCACTGACTACATCCATGGTGGCCTTCATCTTCTCTGTCCAATTATCGTCTGTCAGGCAGTGCAGAAGCAGGATATCGAGCATATCGCTGCCTAATTCCACGCGGAAGCGCTCTATGTCTTTTTGCATGCCTTCGGCATCCCGGGTAAAAGACTTGGTGAGGATTACTACCTTATCCCTGGGGATATATTTCAGGGCCTCGCGGTACAATGGATGTGAGCCGTAATTATCGGCCATATCCCAAAAAGTGATTCCACGCTCGAAACCGTGCCTGATAATGCCGACAAACTTATCTTTCCCAAGCTTGGTTTGATTGGAACTCTTGTAAGTCCCGCGGGTGCCGCTGCCAATCGCCAATCGCGTGGCAGTGATACCGGTCCTGCCGAGCGTTACCCGGTCAGCGGCAGATAACTTCTTGCCCGTCTCTCCGAGCACCATTTCCAGTGGCTGCGCCCAGGGTGCAGCCAGCACTCCCGCCCCGACCAGGGCCTGCTGGAGAAACCTTCTTCTGTCAATAGTTTTCATCGCTCTCTCCTCCGGATAGTTGAGTACAACCGGGAATTCTGCGGAAACTTATTAATTATATCAAAGATTCCTTGACAAGCAATATCCTGGAGTGAAGTTTTTTCAAAAAAACATTCTGCGCATTCAAATTTTCGCAAATTTTTGTCTGAATCCGCAAATTTTCAGCATTATGTCTGTTCTCTGTTTTTGTATCTGGTGACTTGTAATCAGCCGATCAGGTCTTGGAAGGTGAAGGTCCTGGTAGAACGCCTGTGCCGGGAGTAAAGGCAGGTTCTGCCAAACAGTGTCCCTGGTGTTCTTCATCCTGATCCGGAGGCGGCCTTACTCTCAAGCACAACCCCGGGAGGCCGATCTTCTTCGCCCGCGACTGAAACTTGATTTCTTTAACAGTTAGTGGTACCGTTATTCGGTGCAAGTCTGCAAAATTTCTGAATGTCTTAAAAACAGGAGCTAATATGAAACCGGGATGGCATCTTTTTTTATTAAATCTGACCTTTTTTATCTTCATTCTTTCGCCTTTATCCGCAGAAGCTGGTACACTGCCAGGTTTCCCAGGAGCAGAGGGGTTCGGCGCAGAAACCCCCGGCGGCAGAGGAGGACGCGTAATTAAGGTTACAAACCTGAATCCTGACGGTCCGGGCAGCCTGCAAGAGGCCTGCAGCGCAGATGGCCCCCGGACAGTAGTTTTCGAGGTAAGTGGTGTGATTCCCGGTCCGGTCAGTATCGAGCACGGCCTTCTGACTATTGCCGGACAGACTGCCCCTGGGGCCGGGATCACGGTCAAGGGGCGATTCGGCACGGAGCCTGGAGCTGCAAGGCTGGCGGATATCATAGTACGTTTCATCCGGGTCAGACCGGACCGCTCATTTGGCGACGAGTGGGATACTGTCCAGTTCAATAACGTGGACAGATGTGTGCTCGATCATATTTCCGCATGTTGGTCTGTGGATGAAACATTCGGTCTTTATATGGCCAGGGATATTACAGTCCAGTGGTGTACTATCGAGGAGTCGGACACTGAAGGTCATCCCAAGGGGAGACATAACTACGGCCTGCTGAGCGGTCCGGATGGATGGCGGGTCTCGATCCATCATAATCTTTTCGCACACCATTCCCGCCGCTGCCCTGCTGTGGCCAACGGTCCCGCTGATGTCCGCAACAATGTGGTTTATGATTTCCGGGATGGTTTCCTGCACGACAATCCAACCAATAATATCCCTTTCAACATCATCGGCAATTATTACAAAAAAGGACCCTCGAGCCAGAAGATATTCCCTTTCTGTTTTGCTGACAGCGCCTTCTATTACTTGCGGGATAACTATATTGAAGGAGTCGGTAAAATTCAGGATCCCTGGGCTGAAAAGGATAAGCTGCCAGGACTTGCAGCCTATGCCGACAAAGGTTTCAAGGCTGACCGGGAAGCGGAGGCTCCTGAGGTGACCACCCAATCGCCCCAGGAGGCTATGAGACTAGTGCTGGCATCCGCAGGCTGTTTCCCCCGTGATACGATCACCAGGCGTACTATTGAGGAGGTAAAATCCGGGACCGGCTCCTGGGGGCGCCATGACCCCGGTGACCTGATGTCGGGTCTCACGCCGGGAATGCCGCCCGAGGACAAAGACAACGACGGCATGTCTGATGAGTGGGAACTTTCTAATGGGCTTAATCCCGAAGATGGAAGCGATTGTAACCAGGTAATGAAATCCGGATATACGGCGATTGAGGAATACTGTAACTGGCTTGCGGAGAAGTTGATTAAGACTGGGAGCAACATGCAGGAATAATTCCAGATTTACATCCGACTGGCCCTGATTAAAATGAAGATCTGTATGCCCGGATGAGGCGTAAAGGTTTCTGTGTAAAAAATTGGTAGTATAAATTAGACGTAACTTTCTCTTGAAAAAAAGAGAGCATCAGCCTATCCTGATGGTTGGTTAACCTGAAAGGAGGTGGCCGATGCTCCCAGGAGAAGACAAGCCTCCCCAAGAAACCTTATCAGCCCCAAGGGGTGTCACTATCAAGGAAATATTTTTTTAAGACTTGGATTTTGAGCTTCTAATCCATTCCTCGGCGCCATTTCAAATTTCTTCACTCGATATCTATCAGCAATCCACCCTCCGAGGCCACTGATAATTAAGGCCATAAACACTCAAAGAGTTACAGTTTTCGTTTTCCGGCTTTTATTCGGTTGAGGTTCCGTAATCTTCAGCATCCATTCGGTTTGCCTGGTTTTCCCGGATAATATCTGTGATCACACGCTAAAGTTTCTGAACTGGATTTTAAGTCCGGTCGGGCCCGCCATTTAATTAAACGTTTAATTGAATAAGCTATGGTTCAGGTTGAGAAATTCATGCCGCCTAGTTGTGTTGGTAGTCTCTCCAGTTACTCCGCCCTAAAGCTTCAAATTCATTGTTCGAGTTGGCCCTCTAAGGATCACTGCCATATAAACATATGCTTGGAACCGCGGATCCTTAAGCCTTCAAAGAGATTTTCGCTATGCATATACATTGGGTATAACCTCATTGGAAATCATTTATGAGAATTGAGGATATAAAAAATGCATTTACGGCAGGGAGGGCATACAGATACCAGTTGATATTTACCATGGATTGAAAAGACAGAGTCTGTCACTGCTGAAGATGATCAAACGTAAAACTCTAAGATCGAGGAAAACTTTTAACCTCGGAAAAGGAATGACGAAAAAACTGTTGCTTTTACTCAAAACTACACTTTAATTTTAACCACTAACTGTCCCACTTGTTCTGAAAACGTACATCTCACCACTTCGATGATATACACGCCCTAGACACTGAGGCGGACTGATGAATCAGCTAACTGCAGAAACCGGGCGGCCGAAGTTTTTCGATCCAGGTGAATTCCACTTATCCCGACTGCTACCGAGCCTGCTGGCGGGAACAGTGGCTGGAGTTATCGCCGTCAGTTCTGTCCTTTCCTTCGCTCTACTAATCTTTTCCGGCGAACTGGCACCCCTAGTGCCCGCCGGCGTGGGCATGGTGCTTTTTAGCGGACTGGTGGTTTCTGGGATAGTCGCCCTTGCCAGTTCTGCTCCCGGCATTATAGCTTCTCCCCAGGACGGTCCAGCCCCGATTTTCGCACTGATGGCGGCTACTGTAGCCTCGGCCACGGCGGCCGGTTCACAGGCAGAAAATTCAACATCGACGGTTCTTTCAGCAATTGCTCTTACCACCGTAGTGGCCGGAATATTTTTCTACTCGCTTGGCAAGTTCAAACTCGGCCGCATGATTCGATTCATCCCCTATCCGGTGATCGGCGGAATCATGGCCGGCACAGGTTGGCTGATGCTCATCGGAGCAGTGGCTACAATGACCGACCGGGCGGTAACGCCGGACAGTCTTCCCTCCCTATTCGACTGGAAAGTTATCCTGCGCTGGCTGCCGGGTATGGTCTTCGCCCTGGCACTAACGGTGAATCTGAGGCTGAAATCTCATTTTCTTATTCTGCCTGGCTATATCGTGGCAGGTTTCGTGATCTTTTTCGTCGTTCTTCTGCTTTCGGGTATTACCCTTGAGGAGGCATCCTCGGCGGGACTGCTGTTGCAGGCCCACGAAAGCAGCGGCATGCTCTGGAGACCAGTCACTCCGGCTGTCCTGGCACTCACGGACTGGAGAATCGTCTTCAACAGCAGCGGGTTTATCGTGACGATCCTGGTGGTCAGCCTGGTACAGTTTCTGCTTTACCTCGGTGGGCTCGAGCTGGCGATCAAGCGGGACATGGACATCAACCGGGAATTGAAAGCTTCAGGCCTAGCCAACATCCTCTGCGGATTCGGTGGCGGTGTTATCGGCTGCCCCTGGCCCGGGATCAGCTTCATGGCCCACGAAATGAAAGCGGCTAACAGGATGACTGGTATCTTCACTTCGCTGGTCTTTCTGATTGCCCTGCTTTTCGGCGCTTCCCTTATCAGTTTCCTGCCCCGTCCTCTACTGGGTGGGCTGCTAGCGTTTTTCGGATTCGCTTTCCTTGGCCAGTGGCTTTACGACGGCTGGTTCCGCCTCTCGCGCAGCGATTATTGCATCGTGCTGCTGATCCTGGCCGTTATCGGCGCGGCAGGCTTTCTTCCGGGTGTGGCCGTGGGCCTGATCGCTGCCGTAATTCTGTTTGTGGTCAATTACAGCCGCATAGATGTTGTCAAGCACGTGCTCACCGGCAGAACCTTTCAGAGCAACCTCGACCGGCCGCCTGAGCACCGGAAGCTGCTGAGAGAAGTGGGGGAGGGATTACATATCCTCAAACTACAGGGATATATATTTTTCGGCACAGCGGACAGGTTGCTGCACCAGGTGCGTTGCCGTGCCAATGACCGCCTGTCCGAGCCACTTCGCTTTGCCGTTCTCGATTTCAGCCGGGCGCCGGCACTGGACTCTTCGGCCCTGTTTAGTTTCGTCCGTATGAAGCAGCTGGCCGAAGAGCGTGGATTCGTGCTAGTTTTCACCCAGCTCAGCCAGAATATATGGAAACAGTTTGAGCGTGGGGGTTTTTCCGATGAGCCGGCGGTCTCTTTTCGGCTTTTTCCAGATTTGGACTACGGTGTCGAATGGTGCGAGGATCAACTTCTCGCCCGGGAAAAGGCCATAATGGTTGAAGAGACCCGTACGCTGGCCGAACAATTGACCCCACAATTTTCAACTGCCGAGGTGGTAGCACGCCTGACCGCTTATCTCGAAAAAAAGGAGGCAGATGTAGGCTTCAAGCTTATCAGGCAGGGTGAAACAGCGGGGGAGATTTATTTCATCGAATCGGGGAGGGTGACGGTTTACCTTGAGCTGGAAGGCGACCAGAAGCTGAGGCTGCGTTCGATGGGAGCTGGCAGCGTAGTGGGCGAAATGGGAATGTACCTGAACTTGGAGCGTTCGGCTACCGTGGTCACAGACCGGCCGAGTGTGCTGTACCGCCTGCGGAAAGATAAACTGGAGCGGATGAATTATCAGGACCCGGCACTGGCCGGTGAATTCCACCAGTTTATTGTCAGGCTGCTGAGCGAGCGACTGGTCGCGACTAACATATCTCTGAAAGCATTGTTGGAGTAAAACGCCCCTTTTTCGATATTTTGATGAGAGAAGCTCATTTGAAGCGCTTTTTCGATACCGCTACTTTTAACGCTTCGGCCCTACTGATTTTTGTTTTCGTCGTACTGGGCTTACAGTCCAGGATTCCTCTCGGTTCGATATTCATCACTCTTCAGGATTTAATCGCCAGCTGGTTCAGTTCCTTTTACCTCCTGTCGGTTTCATTCTTCCTTCTTTTCGTCATCTGGCTTTCACTGAGTCGGTACGGTTCGGTAAAGCTGGGGAGCGACCGGGAAGAGCCACGCTACAGCTGGCCCACCTGGTTTTCCATGCTCTTCAGCGCGGGTATGGGAATCGGTCTGCTGTTTTACAGCGTAGCCGAGCCGGTGGCTCATTACGCCCATCCGCTTGCCAGCGGACCACAAACCGCTACATCTGCCCGGGAAGCGATGAAGATCACCTTTTTTCACTGGGGACTGCACGCGTGGTCGATATATCTGGTTGTCGGGCTTGCTTTGGCTTATTTCAGTTACCGGCAGGATCAGAAATTGACCTTGAGATCAGCGCTCTTTGGATTGCGAGGAAAAAAGATTAATAATTCGCTGGGTTTATGCGTGGATGTGCTGGCAGTATTTGCAACCCTGTTCGGTATGGCTACTTCACTCGGTCTAGGTGCGATTCAGATCGGGGCCGGTCTGGATTTCCTGGGTCTAGCCGAATCCTCGCGATACTGCCAGGTGACGCTGATCGTGGCGATCACTTTTGTGGCAACCATTTCAGTGGTGACAGGAATCGACCGTGGTATCAGACGGCTGAGCGAAGTGAACGTGATATTAGGCCTGCTGCTGCTGGCCTTCGTGTTAATAAATGGTCCAACTTCAAAGCTGCTGACCGGTCTGCTAGCAGATAGCAGTAGTTACTTGTCGGATCTGTCCCTGTTAAGTTTCGGCCCGGATGGGTTGGGCTCAACGCAGTGGAAGAAGGACTGGACCCTTTTTTACTGGAGCTGGTGGATTACCTGGTCGCCGTTTGTGGGCCTTTTCATCGCCAGGATATCCCGGGGACGGACCGTGCGTGAACTGGTCGCCGGTGTTCTGCTCGTACCGACCGCGCTTACATTTCTCTGGCTTTCGGTATTTGGCGGTACCGCTCTGGAAATAGAGGCCACTGGGAAAGCGGGAATAATTGCGGCCGTTGAGGAAAACCTGCCAACAGCGCTCTTTACCATGCTCGCTAACCTGCCACTGGCCGAACTCACCTCACTAGCGGCGATGGTGGTAATCGCCACCTTCTTCATCACCTCCTCGGATTCGGCTTCCTTGGTGATCGATATTATCACCAGCAATGGCGACCCTGATCCGTCGATTGGGAAAAGAATGTTCTGGGCGATAACCGAAGGTATTGTGGCGATCGTGCTTCTGCTGACGGGAGGTCTAATAGCCTTGCAGACAGCGGTGATAACCACGGCGCTGCCGTTTTGCGCAGTTTTGCTCCTGATCTGCTTCAGCCTGTGGCGGGCGCTGAGGAGAGAAAGATCCGAAAGAAAAACAGAAAACTGAATAAATTGTATCCCTTCAGAACATGTTGGACACTTTTAGCCCAATCATTAAAAGAAGTTTTATCCTGATGGATGTGTCATGATTAACGGAATGTAGGTGCAACCGGAACGTAAGTGATCAGGATTGTTTTTCCAACTGTAACATAAGAAAGTACTATAATTTTTACCTGCCTCCCGAAAACGAGTCCACAAAATTATGAGTGAAGGGCAAATGGATTCGTACTCAACGAAATGATTCTCGATATTTGATCGAGCATTTCCTGTACTAAATTTTGTACAGAAGTTTTAAAATAGTCCGGTCGGCCCCGCATTTAATTAAACGTTTAATTGAATAAGCTATGGTTCAGGTTGAGGGATTGAATTCAGCAGTTGCCAAATTCTGATTATAATCCTTTCTTCTAAGAATGGCTCAGCAGCCGCCCCATTCAACACTCACTTGCTCAGTTACTAATTTGACATAATTATCGTAATAGCTTATTATCGTATATAAGAATTGCAACATAGCCTCACAGTACGGCACATCGGACAGGCCAACCACAATTAGACCGATTTCAGATTAATCAAACAGACAAAGGCAATTAAAAATGAAATTCCAAGAGCTTTAGGATTTCTATTTGATCGTCCTCTCAGTCTGAAAATCCCCAGGAGATTCACAAGTATAACCATGAAACGCTTATTCATACTGATTGCAAGTCTTCCCTTACTCTTTGTCCTTCCTAAGACCGCCTACCCAGAGAAGTATCCCTTCAGGAACTACACTGTGGATGACGGGCTGCCGTCACCAGTAATCTCGACTATCGCGCAGGATCGGAATGGATACCTCTGGATTGGAACCCCTGCGGGTGCCTGTAAGTTCGATGGTATAACATTCACCACCTATACAACACTGGATGGACTGGCCGGGAATAATGTATTCAGGATAATTGTGGACTCAAGCAACAACCTCTGGTTTGGAACCTGGGCAGATGGGGTGAGCAGATTTGACGGGGAAGATTGGACGACTTTTACCACCGAGGATGGACTGTCACATAATAAGGTCAATTGCATTTTTGAAGATTCTGATGGCAATCTGTGGTTCGGTACAGACTCGGGCGCCAGCAAATATGACGGAATGGATTGGACAATCTACACAGACAAAGATGGACTACCTGGGAATGGCATATATGCAATAATTGAAGACAGGAAAGGCAATCTATGGTTTGGAGCAGATTACGGAGGGGTAAGCGTATTTGACGGTGAAAAATGGACTAAATTAGGGGACATAGGCGAACTCGGGCACATCAGAAATACTGCGGTTTTGTCGATCCTTGAAGACAGGAACGGGAATATATGGCTGGGGGGACCGAGAGATGCAGGAGTGACAAAAATAGCCGGTAAACTTGATAGTGGTAATTTTACGGTTTTTAAGGGGGAAGACTTCTTGGGAGGTGAAGGTGGGATTGTCTGGACAATGCTTAACGACAATCAGGGAAATATCTGGATTGGATCGATTCTCGGAGCAGGGGGTCTGGGTAAGTATGATGGTGAAAAGCTGTATGTATATACAGTGGAGAACGGATTGCCTTCGAATATTATTATTTCATTATTCGAAGATAGGGAAGGAAACCTTTGGGTTGGAACTTGGGGAGGCGGGCTAAGCCGGCTCAACGGGACTGCATCTACCATTTACACAACCGAAGATGGACTGGCTGATAATTTATTGATTCCAATGCTAGAGGATTCAAAAGGAAATATTTGGTTTAGGAACGAGATAGCTCATAGGGGAGTAAGCAAATACGACGGAGAAAAATGGACGACTTATACAACCGACGATGGACTGGGGGGGAACACGATCTTGGATATGTTAGAGGACAGTGAAGGCAATCTTTGGTTTTCCGCAGGTGGAAATGGGCTGAGTAAATATGATGGAGAAAACTGGACGACTTATACAGCTAAAGATTGGGGTGGAAAAGGTGAAACCTGGGTTCAGGATATTTATTTGGAGGACAGGGAAGGAAACCTTTGGTTTCATGCCAATCTAGGGCTTGTGAAATTTAACAGTGAAAATACCACCGTTTTCTCAAAAGTGGAAGGTCTTACTTTTTATCCCCTTTCAATGTTGGAGGATATTAATTGTAATCTATGGTTTCGGGGGAGTGAAGAAGTAGCTAAATACGACGGAGAAAACTGGACGACATATCAATTAGAAGACGGGATTATGCCAGGGGTAGAACGTGAAATATTAGAAGATAAAAAAGGCAATCTGTGGTTCGGAACTAAAAGTGGATTGAAAAAATTCGATGGAGAAATCTGGCAAAGTTACACTACGGATGACGGGTTGTCTTATAATAACGTTCGAGTAGTTCATGAAGATGCAGCAGGCTACATATGGCTGGGAACCGACGGTGGTGGGATAAGCAGGTTCGACGGGACGTCATTTATTAACTACACCACCCAAGATGGGCTTTCGAGCAATGTCTGCTGGTCAATAATCGACCACGAAAGCGGCATTTATTTCTTTACTCCTAAGGGGCTAAGCCGGTTTGACGGGGAAAGGTTGAAGGTCTATACCAGGAATGACGGACTTGCCTCCACTGCAGTGAGATGGCCCCTCGAGGACAGTAAGGGTAACCTGTGGTTCTGTTCGGCTAACGGAGTGGTAAGATTCGATCCCAGCCTTGAAAGGCCAAATCGCGTTCCTCCGCCTGTTTACATAACAGGTCTGAAAGTATTTGAAAAAGATACGACAGTAACCAGCGGTCTCGAACTCAATTACTATGAACACAGCCTGCGGATAGACTATGTTGGCATCTGTTTGACCTCGCCTGAAGATGTACTATACGAATATAAGCTGGAAGGATTGTATGAAGACTGGCACGAAACACGAGATAATTTCATGACCTATAACTACCTCCCGCCCGGAGAGTACAGTTTTAAGATCAAAGCTCGGAACAAGGATGGGATCTGGAGTGAGAAACCGGCTGAACTGTCCTTTACGATCCATCCGCCTTTTTGGGCAACCACCTGGTTCAAGGGTTCGATTTTAGCAGCCTTTCTGCTGGCCCTCTGGGGAGTGCACCAAGCAAGAACACGGATTATGAAAAAGAGAAATATCGAGCTGGGTAGGGAAATCACTGCGCGCAAGAAGGTGGAAGAAGCTCTTCGACAAGCATATTCCGAGGTGGAGCTGTTGAAAAACCGCCTTCAAGCAGAAAACATTTATTTGAAAGAAGAGATTAAAATATTTCATGACTTTAATGAAATCATCACCAATAGTGAACCGTTAAAACAAGTGCTCTTTAAAGTGGAACAGGTCGCTAAAACGGATACCACAGTGTTAATTCTTGGCGAAACCGGCACGGGCAAGCAATTGCTTGCCCACGCGGTTCATAAATTGAGCACCCGCTGCGATTGTCCTTTGGTAACGGTTAATTGTTCTGCCTTACCGGCCAATCTGATAGAAAGCGAGCTGTTCGGCCATGAAAAGGGGGCTTTCACCAGTGCGTTTTCCAGGAAAATCGGACGCTTTGAGCTGGCTGATGAAGGATCGATATTTCTGGACGAGATCGGCGATCTGCCTCTGGAATTGCAGCCAAAGCTTCTACGGGTTTTGCAGGAGGGAGAATTTGAACGCCTGGGGAGTTCGCAAACCATTAAAGTTGACGTTCGTGTGATTGCAGCCACTAACCGGAACCTGGAAAAAGCGGTGGAGAAAGGCGGCTTCCGTGCAGACCTCTATTATCGGCTGAATGTTTATCCGATTAAATGTCCACCTCTGCGGGAACACAAAGAAGATATCCCTTTGCTGGTAAACCATTTTGTCAGGAAGTACGGGGCAAAGACAGGCAAAAACATAGAAACAATTCCACAGCAGGTAATGGAAACTTTGCAGGCTTATCACTGGCCGGGCAACGTCCGGGAATTGGAGAATGTTATCGAGCGGGCCGTGATTGTCAGCCAGGGAAACCAGCTCGAATTAGGTGAATGGCTTCCGAAAGCAGGTGTTTCATCCAGTAAGTCACATATATCCTCACTGGAAGATAATGAGAGAGAACATATCATTAAGGCTTTAGAATTGACCGGCTGGCGGGTTAGCGGAGAGAAAGGTGCAGCAAAGATTTTAGGTATAAAGTCACCAACACTTGTATCAAGAATGAAGAAATTAGGAATTGAACGTAAAAATAATTTTTGATATATCACAATTTTTTGATATATCACAATTATAATTCTAATTTTTCTAGATAACCAAAGAATCCTTTTAAAGCATATCTTTAATAAAATAGGCCACTTGGTGGATATTCCAAGTGGCTTTTTGTTTTCGGTATGGAATTTGAGATGTACCAGAATAGAACTAAAGAAAACAGAACGACAAAAACTGGCGTGAAATGAAATAATGAAAAAAAACTCAATATATATCACTCTGACTGACGCCAACTTTCAAAGAGAAGCCCTTGAGAACCCCCAACCTGTCTTGGTGTTATTTGAAGCTGACTGGTCCGGCTCCTGTCACATTATTTCTTCAATAATAGAAAGCCTGGCTGCTGATTTCAAAGGGCAGATAAGATTTGCCAAGCTGGACGTTGACGTCAATGTAAGAATAACAAAGGAATACGGTATCAGGACTCTTCCAACACTCATTTTTTTTAAAAACGGCCAGGTTGTGGATCATATTGTCGGAGTGATTTCAGAGAAAGTTTTGGTGGCCCATCTCAGTGCTCTACTGCAAACAGAATGATAATTGTGGATACTGAAAGTGGCTGATCCAAGAAAGTTGTAGCCTTGAGATTATTCCTGATAGGATTTCAAACCTGACTCAAGGAGGTGTAAGATGCCTGAAAGTTTAGTATAAAGGTATTCAAGTAACTCTAACAATCCGGAGGTAGAAATGTCGAGAGCTCAAAAGGGAAAACTTGCAATCTTTTTATCCACTTTGTTTCTCTCTCTGCTCCTTTACAGACCCACCGCTCTGTTTGCCCAGGCTGAGCTGGCGAGCCATGGTCCGCGTCTGGCTATCGATTCTTTATTTGCTGACTGGGACAGGACTGATGTGCCTGGCTGGGCGGTTGGGGTCATCCAGGATGGGAGGCTCGTATATCAGCGCGGCTACGGGATGGCCAGCGTTGAAGAAGGCATCCCCATAACCTCTGAAACGCAGTTCGCCATAGCCTCGATGTCTAAACAGTTTACGGACGCGTGTATCGTCCTGCTCGTAATCAGAGGTGAAATCTCACTCGACGACGACATACGCATCTACGTGCCCGAATTGCCGGATTACGGCAGTACGGTCACCATCCGGCATCTTATTCATCACATGAGCGGTATAAAAGATCGTGCGCCTATAGCCGCGTCGCAGTGGGAGCAAGGCGAGAGATTCGGGGGTTCATTCGACAATCAGGACGCACTCGATATCATCTTTCAGGAAGACTCTCTCGATTTCGAAACGGGGACGATGTTTACATATTGCGGTTCAAACTACGTTCTGCTGGCAGAGATTGTTAAACGCGTCAGCGGCCAGACTCTTCGCGAATTTGCCGATGAAAACATTTTCCAACCGCTGGGGATGAGCCACACGTTTTTCAAAGACGATACCACACTTGTCGGGAATTTTGCGACAGAATACCATCGATCATATGTCGAACCTGACTATATCTATATCCCTTTTGAAGAAGAAGAGTTCGAGTACAGGTACAACTATGTCGAATGCGGCCCCGGAGGTGTTGTGACCACCATTGAAGATCTTTATCTCTGGGATCAGAATTTTTATGACAACAAATTGGAAGGCGGCAGCGAGTTTACCGACCTGATGCTTAGTACTGGAAAGTTCGATAATGGAGAAGATGTGGTGATTCCCTGGGGTCCATATGCTGCAGGAATAATGAGCACCCATCTTTATGGTTTCGGTCTCATGCATACAGAATACAATGGCTCGAAAGCGATCTTCCATCCCGGTTACGTGGGAGGATTCCAGTCTATTATTATGAGGTTCCCCGAGGAAGAGTTATCAATCATTCTTATGGCTAACTACGAGATTGCTGCAACCGAAAATTTCAATATTGTAATGCGGATTGCCGACTTGTACCTCTCCGGCCAGGGGGAGGAATACAGCCAGGGCTGCGATTTCAACGGTGACGGCAAGCTCGGCATTGCCGACGTGGTCAAGTTATTGCTGTTAGCCCGGGACAATCCGGACGATCCTCTGGTGGATTGGAACAGCGACGGTGCTTATTCATGGGACGACGTCGTCCTCCTGATACATGACATCTGGAACGGCCATTGTCCGCCGGTGACCTCTGCCCTGCTGGCGTCTGCGGGCAACCTGGAACAGGTTGCCGGTCCGGAAGGCTTGAGCGCTGAGGATATCGCCTACCTCGAACAGATGATGGCCCGGATGAACCTGACCCCCGAGCAGGAAGCTGAATTCCGCCTGGTGCTGTACGGAGAGGCCGGAGCCGCCAGGCTGCCAAAAGTGTTCTCGCTGGCCCAGAACTCGCCCAATCCGTTCAACCCGGCCACCACGATCAGCTATAGTGTACCAGAAGGAAATCAGGAATACGTAACTCTCAAGGTCTACGACCTGCGCGGCCGCCTGGTGCGCACCCTGGTTCAGGATGCGCGGGAAGCCGGTAATTATACGGTGTTCTGGGACGGCACGGATGAAACCGGCCGCAGGATCTCGAGCGGAGTGTACCTTTACCGCATGAAGGCAGGTGAGTTCGTTCAGACCAGGAAGATGGTAATACTGAAGTAGTTTACCCAGACTCTGTCTCTTTAATTTTGGCCCTGGCTGTCCTTCTCTCCGGCAGAAGCCAAAGCCAGGATGTTATTACCAGTGACATGATATGTATATACAGTGGCTTTAGACTCAAACGGTACCAGGTGGTTCGATTTTTTTATACATGGGTGTCCGGAGATTTCGTACAGGCTCGTAACTTGATTCTTCATATTACTTCACCAGGAGGGCGCAATGAAAAGCAAAGTGTTATGCCTGGTTATTATCTTCTCAGCCCTGTTCTGTTTCCGGAGCTATGCAAGCATTTGGAAAACTTATTCCACTGCCGACGGCCTGGCACATAATTTGGTCAGGGCTATAGCCGAAGACTGCCAGGGCAACCTGTGGTTTGCGACATTGGGAGGAGTCAGCAAATTCGACGGTACCAACTGGACCACCTATACTACCTCCGATGGCCTGGCCCATAATACTGTCTATGCATTCTGCATTGACTCTGAGGGCAACATGTGGTTAGGGACGGAAGGAGGAGTCAGCAAATTCGACGGTACGGACTGGACCACATATACCACAGCCGACGGCCTGGCGCATAATCGTGTCTACGCTGTTGCCGAAGACTTTCAGGGCAAACTGTGGTTCGCGACATTGGCAGGAATAAGCAGATTCGATGGAACCTCCTGGACTACCTATACTACAGCCGATACAGCCGTTGGGCTGGGTGATAATATTATCCAGGACATCGCCGAAGACTACCAGGGCAACCTCTGGTTCGGGACGTATGGAGGAGTCAGCAAATTCGACGGTACGGACTGGACAACCTATACCACAGCCGACGGCCTGGTACATAATCGTGTCTACTCCGTTGCCTTCGACTCTCAGGGCAACCTCTGGTGCGGAACGCCTTGGGGAGTCAGCAGATTCGACGGTACGGACTGGACTACCTATAATACTTCCGATGGCCTGGCATCTAATGATGTCAGGGTTATCACCGAAGATTCCCATGGCAGCCTGTGGATAGGGACGTATGATGGAGGAGCCAGCAAATTCGACGGTACGGACTGGACAACCTATACTAGCTCCGACGGTCTGGCACACAATAATGTCAGGGCCATAGCCGAAGACTCCCAAGGTAACCTGTGGTTCGGGACTCAAGATGGAGCCAGTAGATTAGATTTCAATTGGACAACCTATACTGCCTTAGATGGCCTGGCACATAATAATGTCTCAGATATCGCCGAAGACTCCCAGGGCAACCTCTGGTTCGGGACGTCTACAGGAGTCAGCAAATTCGACGGTACCAATTGGACAACTTATACCACCGCCGACGGTCTGGCATATAATGCAGTCAGGTCCATCACCGAAGACTCCCAAGGCAACTTATGGTTCGGGACGTCGGGAGGAGGAGTCAGCAAATTCGATGGTACCAATTGGACCACCTATACAACTGCCGATGGCCTGGTAAAAAATCTCGTCAGGAGGGGTGTGGAAGACTCCCAGGGCAACCTGTGGTTCTGTTTCGCGACTTATGCATTCGGAGTCAGCAAATTCAACGGAACTTCCTGGACAACTTATACTGCAATCGATGGAGTGGCACGTTATGTCTATGCCATTTTTGTGGACTCTCGGGGCGACCTCTGGTGCGGGACGTATGGAGGAGGAGTCAGCACAATGCACGGTACCAACTGGACAACAACCTATACTACCGCCGATGGCCTGGCATCTAATACTGTCTTTGCCATCGCCGAAGACTCCCAGGGCAACTTGTGGTTCGGGACGGATGCAGGAGTCAGTAGATTTGACGGTACGGACTGGACTACCTATACTACCTCCGATGGCCTGGTAGAAAATCATGTCCTTGCAGTAGCTACTGACTATAAAGGCAACCTGTGGTTCGGGACATTGGGGGAAGGAGTCAGCAAATTCGACGGTACGGACTGGACTACCTATACTGTCTCCGACGGTCTGGCTTCAAATTATGTCGGTGTAATAGCCGAAGACTCTCAAGGCAACCTGTGGTTCGGGACGGTTTCTTCGGGAAATATAGGTGCTAAAGGGATCAGCAAACTGGCCGCGCCACCGGTTACCCTGGCCTGCCAATCCATAAGCGCAGCTCCAGGCTCCACTGTCGGGATCCCTATCACCCTGGACAGCCCAATTGCAACCGCGGGCGGGGGTCAGTTTTTAATACATGCAACACCATCAAGTTATGCTACATTCAATAGTGCGTTTATGGCCGGCGGCCACTATTACTGGACTGTAAGCGACAACCCTTCAGGAAACGGCCAGTTGCTCCTTTTCTATTCAGGGTCGGGTAAAACCATAGCTGCAGGCAAGGGAGAGATACTGACCGTCTATTACGAGATAAGCCCGAGCGCTCCCGACGGCGCCAAAATTACCCTTTCTCTCTCCAGGGCCCGGATAGCGGACAAGCATGGGAAGTCTTTAAGAGTAACCGTGGTTAGCGGTAGGATTGCAATTTCCTCGAATATACTCCCCGGGGATGTCAATGCCGACGGTACCGTGGATATCCTTGACGTAGTGCTGATTGTGAAATTCGCCTTAGGGAAGCAGACCTATACCACTCAGCAAAAGGTAGGCGCAGATATCAATGCTGATGGCAGTATCAATATCCTGGACGTGATTGCTGCGGTTGATCTGGCTCTGGGTAAGGAAACGGTTCAGCTTGCCGCGACAGCAGATTATGACCAGTACAAGGTCAACCTCAGGCAGTTGAAAATGAACCTGGAGGCTTTAGGGGCAGATCCGGAATTGATCGATGATGTTGCAGGGCTTTATTTAAGGCAGTTCGCGGAGCCTTCTTTGCCCAAATCTTTCAGCCTGGCCCAGAACGCACCCAACCCGTTCAACCCGTCGACTACGATAAAATACGACATCCCTGAGGGTAACCCGGTGCAGGTGAGTTTGCTTATCTATAACCTGCGCGGGCAACTGGTCAAAGCACTGGTGGATGAAACCAGGGAGCCTGGTAGCTATAGCGTGTTCTGGGACGGCACGGATGAAACCGGCCGCAGGGTCTCGAGCGGAGTGTACCTTTACCGCATGAAGGCAGGTGAGTTCACACAGACGAGGAAAATGGTGATTCTGAAATAAACCTAAGGAATATCCGCGTATTTCTCTATATAAAAACATCTTTATAACCAGTACAGGCAGAGGAACAACTCAAGTGACGGCAACAGCTTGGAGTTATTCTCCCGCAGGGGCAGTAGACCCCTTCAGTGCGCCTTAGTCTGTAAACTCTACGAGTGGAGGATCTTTCATAAAGATTATCTGGAAATACCGCTTGTTTCACCTCGATTGCACAAGGCGCAAGTGAACCGCAGACCGTTAAGCAGATGTTCCGGGAAATTTTTCTATTATTTTAAACCCTCAGCAAACTATAAAAAGTCACTGGAGGGATAAAATCACAATCTTTTTCATTTAAGGAGGTATATTATGAAATCAAGCATTTCGTTTTTCACAATTTTTTTACTTGTTTTATTTGTTAGTGGTTCAGTAAACGCCCAACAGGAATGTTACATTTATTGTACAGACGATGTAGGGGTAGTAAAAGAGGAATTTCTACCAACAGATAGTGTTTATGGTATAGGTCAATTTTATTTATATACCTATAGTTGTAGCAGTGTTGGCGAGGTTTGCAGCGGCAATATAGATTTATATACTGTTCTTCGTGAAGGGTGGACAGGTGATGTAGGACAAATATTATTTGATGCAGGTGCTGGTATTGAGTCAGTTACAGTTTCAGGAACTTGTATAGATACAGACAATGGCCCTCAATGTAAAGTAGTTATGCCATTAACACTAATCTGGGAGGCTGAAACTGTTCCGGGAGAATATGTTTTTGTAATTGATATTGATCAGGATGGTTTACTAGATCAAGGAGATCTATTTGTAGAATTTTCTATACCAGAATATATTATTAAACCGTTTTTTACTGCTGGAGCAGGCTTATATGGTTCTACTCCTGCTATAGGTTCTGATGGCACGATTTATGTGGGATCCAACGACAGCTGCCTGTATGCTATCAATCCTGACGGTACTCTCAAATGGAAATACTATACAGGGGATAAGATCCATTATTCCTCCCCAGTAATTGGAGATGATGGAGTAATCTATATCGGCTCGTTTTCTAAAGGCCTGTTTGCGGTTAACCCTGACGGTACTTTGAATTTTAATTTCCTTTGTCCATATCCCTTTTCTTCTATGATTTTAGCAACACCGGCTGTGGATTGCAATAACGGCAAAGTATATTTTGGCACACTTGACAACTATGTGTATTCGGTAAATACCGATGGGAGTTTTAACTGGCAATATGAAACTGGTCGATATATCCATTCTGCACCAGCAATAGGAACCGATGGGACAGTATACATCGGTTCCACCGATGGGGTCTTCTATGCCCTAAATCCGGAGGATGGCAGTCTTAAATGGCAGTATGAGACAGGGGATCAGATAGAACACAGCTCGCCTGCTATCGATGCGGATGGAACTATTTATGTCGGGTCTCAGGATGGAGTACTCTATGCATTCAACCCGGACGGCACGGTTAAATGGAGTTATGAGACATCTCTCCAGATAGGTTCTCCACCTGTTATCGCTGAAGATGGCTCTATTTATTTTGCCGCATTATGGGAATATTATGCGCTCGATAATAATGGTGACTTGAAATGGAAAATCGATATTATCGAGGATCAATATTATCTTGTAGGGGAAACAGGGACCTTCACTATCGGATCTGACGGTACATTATATTGCGGTACTGGCAATATGGATGGTGGTAATAAATTTTTCGCTATCTCACAGGAAGGGGTCTTATTGTGGGAAGAGCCTGTAGGAGGCAGAATTTACTCGTCACCGGCGCTAAGTGATGATGGAATAGCTTATGTTGCCTCTACAAGCGGCTCATTATACGCTTTTGACACTGGAACAAATGCAGGACTGGCCAACAGTCCCTGGCCCAAATTCGCTCACGATGCCCGAAACACTGGATGTGCTCATGAGGTTGAGAACATTCGAGAGATCGTAGAGAATATCAAGGAATACATCGAGGAGATGGATCCCGCTAAATTTGACAATCCCGCTCATCAGAATGCGCTTATAAACCAATTGGAGGCTCTTGCCGCAGAAATAGAAGATCTCAACCCGACAGCAGCCTTGGCCAGGTTGAACAATATCAGGAATAGAGTTGAAAAATGGGTTGAAGATGAAGAGGATAAAGCAGCCATTTTGGAAATGATCGACAGGCTGATTGCCTATTTTGAATCTCAGGATGCGTCAGGTAAAGGTAATGGCAAAGGTAAAAAGGGCGCATCCTTAAGCGCTGCAAAACTCATAAGTAAAATGCAGCTATTACAGAACAATCCCAACCCGTTCAATCCTTCAACTACGATCAGCTATAGCGTTCCGGAGGGCGCTTCCGAGCGGATAACTCTTAAGGTCTACAACCTTCGCGGCCGCCTGGTGCGCACCCTGGTTCAGGATGTGCGGGAAGCCGGCAATTATACGGTGTTCTGGGATGGTACGGATGAAACCGGCCGCAGGGTCTCCAGCGGGGTTTACTTCTACCGCATACAGGCAGGTGAGTTCGTTCAGACCAGGAAGATGGTGCTTGTAAAATAGAATGTAGGAAAAGAAATAGACCTAAGTCAACATTGATGAAAAGGCCGTATCTCCAGTGCTATTGGGGTACGGCCTTTACTTTTAAATTCCTGTCTAAAGATGACCTGCCCCTCAGAAAACGAATCCAGTATTTTCAAGACAATATCAAGCAACTAAAAGGCCATCTATCTGCTCAAACATTTCCTGCACTAAATTTTCTATAGAAGTTTTAAAATAGTCCGGTCGGGCCCGCCATTAATACCAAGGGCTTGCTGGAAACGACAGCGCTTTTGTATTACTCAAGTATTTTTTTCCCATATACCGTACTAATCCTGCTTTTCACAATTCTTGATTCAAGCCAATAATAGAGTATAATTGTGCCAGGAAGTGAGAATGCTGTCTAAAAAAGCGCCTTGTCAGCTCTCAAATGGGGAATGTCGGATTGAATGTCAATTAACATCCTTCTTACAGGCAGACCGGGAATTGGCAAGACAACCATAATCAGGAAGTTTGTCCGGATATGTCCCGTATCAATGGGTGGCTTCTTCACCGGTGAAATCCGTGAACATGGCATGCGCGCAGGATTCACCATAGAGGCCATCCGTTCATGGGATCAGGGAGCACAGGATAATTCCGAAAAAAAATATCAGGCAGTCATGGCTCATGTCAACAGCCGAAGCCCTTATAAGGTAGGCCGATACGGTGTAAATATATCAGCTATAGATGAGGTTGGTGTTACCGCTCTCAGGGAAGGAATGAAGAGATCCAAAATAATTATTATTGATGAAATCGGACGAATGGAAATGTATTCTTCCCTGTTTCAAAAAGAGGTTGAAAATGTTCTTGACTGTTCCCTTCCAGTGCTTGGAGTCATTCAGATGAAGCGGAATCCCTTTTTAAACAGGATAAGGAAACGGGATGATGTTACTGTAATTCAGGTAACTCCGGATAACCGGGACGAATTACCGAAGCGACTCTTTGACATTTTCGGAATGGAAACAGGGAACCAGCGTTACCGCTAGTGTCCTGTCCCGGAAATAACATTCCATATTTTGCAGAGGGGCACCCCTGTGTGCGCCATTAGGATCAAAATATTTACTCAAGACCGGGCAGATCCAGGGGTTTGCCCCAGGTTTTGTGGTAATTTGTGAATAATCCGAGTTAAATACAATACCGTTCACTTAAAGCGACAACACTCTCTTTTTGTCACCCCCGCGAAAGCGGGGGTCCAGAAAATCGGCTTAAAAACCTGGATTCCCGCTTGCGCGGGAATGACATCGTTTGCCTTTCCCGCCTAAAGTGAACAACA
>DATKXY010000196.1:0-3841 GCA_035528795.1 archaeon
ACCCCACCAGAATTTTTCGGAAGTCCACCAGCGACGGATGACCCCCCTTTCGGCCAGGGAAAAAAGCTTCCGCTGCCACACGTTTTCCGCTGTCCGAAGGGCCGTGGGCCTGGCGGTAGCCAGAGACACTGCAATGAAAAAACCGAGCATTAAAATGGATGCCAGTCCGGCCATGTTAAACGGGTTGATAAAAGGGAAGAACCCCCGGCGCAGAAAAACCAGGATCAGCATCGGGAATCCCATGAGCAGCGTATAGAACGCAGCCGTCGATGTGGCCCGTCGCCACAGGATTCCACCGGCAAACACCACCACTATCGGTGCTGAAAAGAAGACCCAGCATTCCTGAAAATAGGAGAATATCAGCTCAAAGCTTTTCACCACCGGCGTCCAGAGGGCCCCGATCAGCAGCACGGACAGCCCGACCAGGCGGCCTACTCGAATCATCTGCCGATCGGTCGCTCGAGGGTTTAAAAAGCGCTGATATAGGTTCACTGTCACAATGGCGGAAGAGGAACTCACCAGGGAGGCAATAGTGGACATCACCGCGCCGGTGAGGGCGGCGAAAATAATGCCGCGGAGTCCGATAGGGACAAGTTTTGCCACAATATACGGATACGCGCGATCCGCCACTTCCAGAGAGGGCTCAAGTGCATAGGCGATCATGCCCGGAAAGGTCACGGCCAGGGCGAGAGGAATTCCCAGGAAAGCCGAGAAAATGACCCCCATTCGGGCGTCCCATTCGGTACGGGCGGCCAGGCAGCGCTGATTGATGTATTGATTTGAACAGTAGTAAAAAATGTTGGTGACAAAGGTGATCGCCAGGATAGCGGTCCAGGGCAGTACCGGATGCGAGCTGGGCAACATCAGGTGCGCCCGGTCACCCGAGCTCAGGATGCCGCTGAAACCATCCGGCACAGCCAGCAGTCCCAGAACGAACACCAGAACCCCTCCGCCCAGCAGGATCGAGCCCTGGAGAAGGTCGGTCCAGACCACCGAGGTCAGACCGCCATAAATGGTATAGGCGCCGGCCAGGGCAGCCAGTATCCACAAGGCAGCCCACCTGTTGACACCGAACAGGACTTCTATCGCAAACCCTCCCAGATACAATACGCCAGCCAGGTTGATAAAAGCGTAACTGATCACCAGGAGAACGGCGAACAATGTCCGGCAGCGGTCATCGAACCGGCGAGCCAGATACTCCGGGATAGTTACGATGCGCTGGCGCAGAAAAACCGGAATAAAGATAAAGGCCAGCATCGATTGGGCGATAAAATTGGCCCATTCCCAGTTAGCGACCACTAACCCGTTTTTATACGCAAAGCCGACTTCTCCCAGGAATTGCTCCGTGCTGATGGAAGCGGCGATAATCGAGACCCCGATAGCATACCAGGGAATCCGGTTCCCAGCTAAAAAATATTCCGCCACCGTATCCTGTTTCCGGCGTCCCACAATAAAACCAACGCTTACTACGGAGATGATAAACAGAATAAAAACGGTAATATCAAGGCCGCTCAGCTCCATCAGGCAGCTCCCGATTCGCTTCTTGATTGGTTGTCATCGAGGCCAATATTGCTGTCAGTGGCTCTCAGCCTGCGAATGTCGATACTTTCCGCTCTTAAAATACAATCGAACACTGGTTCAGGCACTATCTCCATGGATAAAACCTGCCCGGCCGTGGCTGTTTATGGTTCGCCGGGAAACATCACAGCCTGATAAATCAGGTCAATGCCTGTAACCTTGTTGACTCTTCCCGCCTGGATATTAGTTGTAAACCAGAATAAGCCATACAAATAGTTTCGTGCAGTAAGTAATTAAGCAATCCTAATCAATCTTTTTCTGTCTGTCAAGTATTTTTCAAATAAAAAATTATTTTCTTTGGCAGTTATGCGTGTCTCAATCAAGTTTTAATGCGGTTGTTTTTTCACAGGAAAATTACCTGAATTTTACCCTGGCCATTCATATATATATAATGCCACGCTAAACATCAGATGGAATTTGAAGTCCAATGGAATAAAATATTATCGACAAAGGGAAAAAGACTAAATTTTCAGTGGTGGAATAAAAAAGCCGCGTGCGAACCCTTTAGAATTTAAATCGGATGGGGTTGCCCGATCGGCCAAAGAAGGACAGGATTTTTTCCTGGATTATCAATGTGTAATCTTTCGGAAAATTCAAGCCCGGTGGAAAGATGTGTGAGAAGAGGAGTTGTTTCGCTGAGGCTTTCTCCAAATAGATCTCTGGATCAAATCTTATATTTAAAGGGTTCAAGGTCACCAAACAATAAATTCTGGAGGATTAAACCCCTGGCTCCATAGAATGTATAGCGGGGTAAAGAGCTGGGGACCACCAGGGAGCGGACCGGTGTCACCTGATAAGGGGTCAAGATTTCCACTTGTGCGATCAGCTCGGGAAAGATCATATCCCAGGCCTGAACAATTTTACCCCCGACAATAATCCGCTCCGGACCGAGACCCCAGTTGATATTGGCGATACCGACCCCCAGGTTCCGCCCTGTCTCCTTGAGCACCCGGATAGCTTCAGGGTCTCCATTCCTGGCGAGATTTATTATCCTCTCGAACTGCTGATCGATATCACGCTCAATAGGGACGCCGGTCAGCTTAGAATAATTTCTGACCGTTCCCACATCGGATGCGCTGTTCTCCCAGGAATCCTCCTGGGAAAGGTCTTCCCATTTACCATCAACCCTGATTACATTCGCACCGAACTCGCCAACCATGCAGTGCGCTCCGTAATAAACACGACCCGAGATGATAATACCGGTTCCGATACCATAGCGGAAAGAGACGAAAACAAAATTGGACAGGCCTCGCGCTTCCTCAGCGAAATAAATCTCGGCCAGTGCTCCAGCGCGAGCGTTGTTTTCCACTATAACCTTGCTTCGAATATGCTGTTCGATTATCCGCCTTACAGGCACATTTTCCCAACCCATTACTTCATCCTGATAAATAAGTCCATCAAAGGTATTAACCGAACATGGAACAATGACGCTTATCCCGATAAGTGGATCTTTGAAAGAACGAAGCATCCGGGCGAGCGCTTGCGCGCAGTCGGCAATAAAATGACTGGCATTTCCGAAAGGTGTGTCTACCTCCTTGAATTCGAGAAACCTCCCGCCAAGATTAAAGACAGCAATGGTAGTCTTGATACGAGTTATGTCTAAAACCCCATAAATTCCATATTTTTCGTTAAACCGAAGATTGATCGGTTTCCTGCCAATAGAACTTTTATCCAGGCTGGATTCGTAAACAAGTTTCTCCTTGATCAGCTCACTGATGATTCTGGAAACGGTACTCTCTTTTAAACCGGTGATCTCGGCGAGTTTTACCCTTGAGATAGGTTCTCTTGTTAGAATAGTCTTCAGAATATTGGATCGATTAATGTGACGGACACCTTTGTGATTCATAATCATCATTCAATACCACCTCTTTTCAAAGGCTAAGTACATTAATTCCTAAATAGTGTAGCGTATTGTTTTAAGCCAAGTTACAAATTTAGTAAACGTAGTGGCGAGGCATGCCTCGCCCTGTTCTGGCGACCGCCGGTCGCCCCTACGAGTCCGCACAGCGTTGCTGTAAAAAATACGTCACCGTATTTTCGAGTTACAGTACTAAGTTAAAAAGATTTGTTTGGCTAAGATAAATAAATATTAATATTTTGGCCATATTTAATTAAAATAATTAAATGGATTATTGACTCTGCTCAGCAGGCCTTCTATTTTTGAGGTATGCCAGCAGAGCTAAACAAGCCAGTTTACGAGGAGATGACACTCCTGCAGTTTCAAAGAGAATTCCGGACCGAGAAGGAATGTCAGGAATGGCTG
>DATKXY010000197.1:0-12468 GCA_035528795.1 archaeon
TGGCTTAAGGGGCCGTTTACCCCGCAACAAGCTGCGGTGAATTCTTTTCGATTAAAAAAAACGCCTTTATAGAATTCCGGATTCACGGTAAATTGCCAGCGCGCAAGGGGCGCGGCATGCCGCGCTCCTCCAGCCGGAAAGGAAGCACTTTCTTTCAGGAACCGGTTTTTCCATCCTCTTCTGAGACAAATAGAGACCTTTGAAAAAATCCCAGGTAAAAGGCTAATATTCTGTCCGTAGGGGCGGTTCGCGAACCGCCCCTACATTAACCTATTGATTTTTAAAGAGTTATATAAAACAGGCCATATTTCTAAAGTTAAAGGATAACATTTTTAAAGGTTCCAAATAATGAATCTGCAGGGTTTAATCATTGATCTGCAGGGACAGTGATCCAACCGCAGGTAATTTCAAAACAGGCTTGTCCATAAATTTATTTGGAAAGAAAAAAACATGAATTATATTGAATAGACTTTTGAAAAACCTGGTACTTTACCGCCTGGCGGCCTGGAAGGGAACATGCCTGTTCCGGATAAAGTTCTCGAGCTGATCGAGCGTTTCGACAGCAACCTGGAGTCTTACAAGCAGGGCATATATAAAGAGGCCCAGGTGCGCTGCGAGTTCATCGACCCCTTGTTTGAAGAATTGGGCTGGGATATCGCCAACAGACAGGGCTATGCCGAGGCCTATAAAGAGGTGGTGCATGAAGACGCTGTCAAGGTGGGTTGGGCCACCAAAGCCCCTGATTACAGCTTCCGGGTCGGGGGAGTGCGAAAATTCTTTCTGGAAGCGAAAAAACCCTCGGTAGACATAAAGCACGATATTCACCCGTCATACCAGCTTCGCCGCTACGCGTGGAGCGCCAAGCTTCCGCTCAGTATCCTCACCGACTTCGAGGAGTTCGCAGTCTATGACTGCCGGGTCAGGCCGTTCAAGACCGACAAGTCTTCAAACTCCCGCACCCTCTATCTGACATACAAGGAATATCCCGGGCGCTGGGACGAGATAGCCGGGATTTTCTCGCGCCAGGCGATCCTCAAAGGCTCCTTTGACAAATATGTCGATTCAAAGATGGCCCGGCGGGGCACAGCCGAGGTTGACGAGGTGTTCCTGAAAGAGATCGAGAGCTGGCGCGAGCTGCTCGCCCGGAATATCGCCCTGCGGAACCCCGGGCTGAGCCAGCGGGAGCTCAATTTCTCCGTGCAGCGCACGATCGACCGGATCATTTTCCTGCGCATCTGCGAGGACCGGGGAATCGAGAGCTACGGCAGGCTGATGGCCCTGCAGAACGGGATTCATGTCTACAAACGCCTGTTCCAGCTTTTCCTTCAGGCGGATGACCGCTACAACTCAGGCCTCTTCCATTTCAGACCCGAAAAATTCCGTGATGAAACCCCGGACTCACTCACCCCCGGGCTGACAATCGATGACCGGGTGCTGAAAGACATTCTCAGGCAGCTTTATTACCCGGACAGCCCATACGAGTTCTCGGTGCTCCCTTTGGACATCCTGGGCCAGGTTTACGAGCAGTTCCTGGGCAAAGTGATCCGTCTGACCCCGGCCCACCGGGCAGTGGTGGAGTACAAGCCCGAGGTGCGCAAAGCCGGGGGCGTGTATTACACCCCGACCTATATCGTGGACTACATTGTCCGGAACACAGTGGGCAAGCTTGTTGAAGGCCGGAAGCCGGGCCCGCGCGGTAGCGCAGGCAAGCTGAAAATCCTCGACCCGGCCTGCGGCTCAGGCTCATTCCTGCTCGGGGCTTACCAGTTCCTGCTCGACTGGCACCGCGACCGGTACGTGGATGACGGTCCCGGGAAATGGGCCAAAGGCAAAAATCCGCGCCTGTACCAGGGTCCCGGCGGGGACTGGCGCCTGACCACCGGGGAGCGCAAGCGCATCCTTCTCGATAATATTTTCGGCGTGGACATTGACCCCCAGGCAGTGGAGGTCACAAAGCTCTCGCTCCTGCTGAAAGTGCTGGAGAGCGAGGACAGGCAGACCCTGGGCAGCCAGCTTGCCCTGCTGCATGAGCGGGTCCTGCCTGACCTGGGGAACAATATCAAGTGCGGCAACTCCCTGATCGGCCCGGACTTTTACCATGACCGGCAGATCGGCTTTTTCGATGCAGAGGAAGTATACCGGATCAATGCTTTCGACTGGGACAAGGAGTTTCCTGAGATCATGCAAAGCGGCGGGTTCGACGCGGTGATCGGGAACCCGCCGTATGTGAGACAGGAATCCCTGGGTGAATTAAAGACCTATTTCCGGGAGCATTATCAGACTTACCACGGAATAGCGGACCTGTATGTCTATTTTATTGAAAAGGGAGTCTCGCTTCTAAGATCAAGCGGCTGGTTCGGCATTATCGTTGCCAATAAATGGATGCGCGCCAATTACGGCCAGCCGCTCAGGCAATGGATGAAACAACAGGGCCTGGCCGAGATTACGGATTTCGGCGACCTGCCGGTATTCAGGAAAGCGACAACCTATCCCTGCATTCTAAGCATTCAGAAAACAGACTCCAAAATACATTTTAACGCCACAAAGGTTAAAGACCTGAAGTTTACCGATTTAAAAGAATATGTCACACAGAACTGTTACCAGGTTCAGACAAATGCGCTTGATGACAGCGGCTGGTCGCTTGCGGATGAACGAACCCAGGCCTTATTGAATAAACTGCGCAGCACAGGCGTTCCGCTAGGGAAATATGTCAAAGGTGAAATTTATAGAGGAATCCTGACAGGATTGAACGCGGCTTTTGTGATTGACAAGGCCACAAGGGATAAACTGATTGCAGAGGACTCCAAAAGCGCAGAATTGATAAAGCCGTTTCTTGTAGGCAAGGACATAAAGCGATATCAGCCGCCCACAACAGGACGTCATCTAATTCTCATACCAAGGGGCTGGACAAACCAGAAAACAGGCAGTGGCGAGAATGCCTGGAAATGGATAAAGGAAAATTATCCTTCTATCGCTTCATACCTGGAGCCTTTTGCTGATAAAGCCCGGAAGCGCTATGACAAGGGGGAATATTGGTGGGAACTAAGAACGTGTGATTATTATCATATATTTAAAAAAATCAAGATAATGTTACCTGATATCTCGAAACGGGGTAATTTTTTTCTGGACGAATCTGGAAGATATTATTGTGCTAATACGACTTATTTAGTAGCAAATGCAGATTATTATCTACTTGGTATCCTAAATTCTCTTCTTATAACCTTCTTCTGTAAAAATATATTAACCACTTATCGTGGCGAATATTTGCGATTTTTTTGTCAATACTTGATTAAGATTCCCATCCGCACAATCGACTTCACCAACCCCGCAGACAAAGCCCGCCACGACCTGATGGTTACTATGGTCGAGCGCATGCTGGACCTGAACAGGCAACTGGCGGAGGCCAGGGAGCCCCAGGCCAGGACAGTGCTCAAGCGCCAGATCGAGACCACGGACAGGCTGATCGACAGGCTGGTTTACGAGCTGTACGGCCTGACAGAGGAGGAGATCGGGATCGTGGAAAAGAGCTTCGAGAAGTAAGCGCCAGGGCTGCCGGAATTTTTTGGCAGTTTTAAAGCAGGGCAAATCTTTTTTTTCAATGCCGAAAATTTATCCTGGATGATTCACGAATCACCACAAAACTCGCCGGGGCGGACCCATGTGTCCGCCCGTCCTTCGGTAATTTTTCGAGGGTAATCGGGCGCACACGCGGGTGCGCCCCGAAAAACGGGAACGGAATATTTTTGAATTTCCCGGGCGACCGCCGGTCGCCCCTACGGTTGGCTTAAGGGGCTTTTATCCTGCAGCAAGCCGCTAGGTAGCATAAGCTCGGTAATTATTATTTTCATCCCCCGGAGCCCGGGCGACCGCCGGTCGCCCCTACGTATGGCTTAAGGGGCCGTTTACCCCCCAGCAAGCTGCAAGGAATTCTTTTCGATTAAACTCTCCGTTTCTCCGCTTCTCCGTTTCTCCGTTTCCCCGTTTCCCCGTTTCTCCGCTTCTCCGCTTCTCCGTTTCCCCGTTTCTCCGTTTCTCCGTTTCTCCCCGTCTCCGTTTCCCCCTTCCCCCTTCCCCCCTCCCCTTCCCCTCACCACCCCTCAGCCACCACCTCGATGCCGCAGACCAGCGGCGCGGCCCTGCCGGATGATGCGCCGGAAGGTGTGAAAGCGACCTCCAAACTTTTGCTCACCGGAATGTTCCTGAACTCTTTTACGACCAGGCGATAGGGCGCCCCGGCCTCGGCCAGGATGTCGAAATCTTTCAGCACTCCTTTTCTGTCAATAGCGACATCGAAAACCCTTTCCCCTGGCTGGATGGTTTCATGCTCTGCAAAATACAAGCGCACTGTGTAGGGGCGGGGTTCGCCGGGCTTTTCGCAAAGAGTGAGAATGACACTTCTCAGCCCTATGACACCGGAGGCAGCCACCCATTTCAGGCCTGCCCCCTGGATGCAGGAGGAATGGCGGCAGAAATATTCAGTATTCCTGCCGTGGATACGCACCGGGATGTCCGGTGACGGGCTGCCCTGGTTCGGGTACTCAAGCCACAGGGTGCCGTTTTCGGCCATGCGGTCTCCCGGGGCGCCGAAATTGATCCCCACGCGCCTGACCGGTCCCGCGCCAGGCTCGAGGCTGCTGAAAGTCCAGACCTCCACCTCAGGCGCATGCACCAGGGCCAGGGAAGTCTGGTTCTGGTAGCTGCAGGAGCAGGTGCGGGTGTAATCCGGGGCGTTGAGCACACCGTCGGCAGCCACCAGGTTGGAGGTGCAGCCGGACTTGAACCCGCCCAGGTTGCCTGTGCCGCTGTTATCCGCCAGGTCGTAGAAACCGGCGGCTGCTGAGCGGAAAGTGATCAGGTTCTCGCAGGCGATCGGGTAGTTGCACCCGTAATTGCGCTGCCAGGTCTGCGGGATGTTCTCGCCGGTGAGAGGATGCGGCTGGTATACGGGCTTGCCGGTGAGCAGGCTGTACATCCTGCCCTGGGTGATAATCATCTCTCCGTGGATTATAGGCACAGAGGAGTAGCTCAGGCTGTCATCCCACAGGAGGGCGCCGTCACTTGCCCTGTAAGCTGCCATGCGCTCGCCGGTTTCCCCGCGCACCATGTCATTGGAGGGCCTGGTGGACTGGAGCAGGATACCGTGCTCTGTGGAATAGCTGAGCCAGGAGCCGAAAATGCCCTCGCTCTTCTCCCACAGGATGCGCCCGGTGTGAATGTCCAGGGCCAGCAGGCGGGAGTCCCCGGGAGAGGTCCTGCCGCGCCGTCGCAGCCGGTTCTGGATATATGGCGGCAGCTTGTCCAGGCAGAAAATTTTGCCGTCGCCCGCTGCAATGGCATTGTGAATGAACCCGTGGGCGGCCTCGAGACTCCACAGGACCTTGCCTGTATAACGGTCCATTACTACCAGGCTCTTGCTGGCGGAGTTGTCGAAGTCCGTAAAAGCGCTTTCGCTCTCCCTTTTTTTCGGCGGCAGTTGCGCCAGTCTTTGTTTGACATCTTTTCCCCTGGGATAGGATGCTGAGAAAGGCACCAGTCCGCTGCCGGCGATAAGGCAGCTTTCGTAAACCCCGATATAGCCCCACTGCGGCTCCTCTGAGCCGCTGTCCCGGGGAAGCGGGATAGAGGCGAGAGTGTTTCCTGTGGCAGCATCCAGCACGCGGGCTTTCCAGCCCTCGACAACATAGACCCGGTCTGCGGCAGCCACGAAATTCGCGCCCCTGATATTCGCGCCGGGGATATGCTCCTGGTTATATTCCGTACTGGTAGGCGTGTCCTGGTAACTGTTATTGTAATACACGCCGTAATTGCCCAGCCCTTCCAGTTCGGCTTTCCAGAGCACCCGGCCTGTATAGACATCCCGGGCGCTGAGGCAGTCTAGCCCCTCGATAAAGAGCCTCCCTCCCACGACCTGCTCCGGCGGGCCGTGAGCGTGGCGGGGCAGGACATCCAGGTTCGAGCTGCCGCCGAACCAGAGGAGCCCTAAGGGAAGTTTGACCAGCGAGTCATCGGATTTGACAGTATTGGCGATATCGCCGTACTGGTGAGTCCACTCCCCTGCGCCGGGCAGGGGGCCATTGCGCGAGAGGACCAGATCGCGGCCTGCAAGGGAAACTTCGAGCCCCGGCAGGCTGACCGCCCGGGCAGCGCCAAGGAGCATACCCTGTTTTTCAGGCGAAGCCTTAAGCCACACTTTGCCGCCATATGGCCGGGTGGAATAAAAGATTTTCCCGAGTATTGCCGTACAATCATCCAGGCCCGCCGCCGGACCGAAATCGTTCACCACTGTGAGGGATGCCGCATAAGGCGGCGCCTGGAAGCTCGAGATATCCCCCTGAAACACGGCAATGCGCTCTCCGTAGAGTCCCGCCCGATCGAGCCGGCGGCGGAGCTTATCAACCAGGGCCGGATCCGGGTCGAGCGCGGCGATTTTAAGACTGGAGCTGAGCGCCAGTGCTTCCAGGAGCGCACCGTCGCCAGCCCCGTAAAACAGGGCGTATCCTTCACCCGCGCCTGTTCGCCCGAGGATGGCGCGAGCCTCTTGTGCGGCCTGGGCCGGAACTTTTGCCTGATCGACCCGGCGAGGGATCCTGATTGTTGGATCCTTGCCGGCGCCGTAGGCCATGATCCGCCCGTCGAGAGTGACAGCAAAGAGCTTGTTGTCAGCAGCCACGAGCCTGTGAACCGCGCCGTCCACTTTCTTCCTCCAGGCGATTTCCGGCTTCCCCCCTTCGCCTTCAGGGAGCCTGACCGCGGTAATTCCACCGGTTCCGGCTGCATAGAGACGGTCTCCGGCCTTGATCAGGTCAAGAGAGTCCTCTGTTGCGATCTCCCAGAGAAGGCTTTCCTTCCACTGCCTGGATTTCCTGTCATACCAGCCCTTGAAAATCCGCTCGATAAAACTCACCAGCCAGAGATCAAGCTTTTCCATCCGGCTGGGGTGAGGGTTCAGTCTTATCCTGCGCGCGCTGCCGAGGAATCTCTCCCAGAAATTGCCGGCCAGCCACCACCTGGATTTCTCCTGGATCGCTCGGGCATCGTAAGCGGCGATCTTTTTCCCTGAAATGTAGAAGGTTGTCCCGGTGAGCACCGGGTGCTGCCCGATCCTGGGGACCAGGGCATATCCCTGTTCCAGGTCGTACATCGAGCAGACCTGGTCCCGGTGATGGTTGAAAAACACCTTTCCTGATGCGCAGACAAAGGAGCCGCCTGTCTTGCCATAGGCTGCCAGATGGTAGTAGAGCTGTTTCCCGCTAGCGCGCTCAAAGCAGGCCGGCACAGACCTTCCGCCAGGCACAATAAGCCCGTACTCTGTGGCAGCCAGCGCGCCCTGGGGAGCGACCCCGGCGAACGAGGGTGAATTATGCGGCTGGTAGGTATACCGGGAGCCTGTGCGGTCGTTGACCCAGACCACCCGGCCGGTCCCGGCATCCAAGGCATAAATGAATGTTCCCATGAAAGGCCAGATACTGGCCGCAAAGTAAACAGTACTGTCCCTGATAACCGGCCCGCCGCGCGCCGGCCAGGTGGAGATCAGGCGCTTGTTTCCGATGATTTTATTATCCGAGGGCCCGCCGCGGAATTTCCAGACCAGGCTGCCGGAAGCCGCATCCACGCAATAGAGACAGCCGTCATCCGAGGTGAAATACACGCTCCCTTTCCAGGCCACTGGAGGGAAGCGCACCGGGCCGTCTGTATAAAAAGCCCATATCTCCTCGCCGGTTTCCGTATCCAAGGCCATTAGCTTGTCGCTGTCGTTGAAAGGGACAAACATCCGCTTGCCCAGCACCACAGGCTCGAATACCTTGTCGTAAGGCATGAGATCGCGGTTCAGCGGGTCATCCCAGACAGGCTCGCGCCGGGTGTACTGGCGCTCCCACAGGAGATTCATCTCTGAGGGCAGGTTATCCGGGGATACAGCGGTGCGGCCTGCATCGCAGCGCCACATGGGCCAGTCAGAGGCATAGACGCCCCCTGCAAAAAAAACGCAGAACACCAGGGCGAGCCATGGGTAAAATTTCATTTTCTCATGTCTCCTGAAAATATATGGGCTTCAAGCTCTCTGACCATTCAGCAGCTTCCCAGCCTCGAGTCTCACGCAGCGCTGGGCGTAGCCGGCTGCCGTATGGCTGTGCGTGACTATCAGCACGGCTCCCCCGGAGCGGGCGAACTCGGCCAGGCAGCCGAGCACGATCCGGGCGTTTTCCGGGTCGAGATTCCCGGTGGGTTCATCCGCCAGCAGGAGCCTCGGCCTGGCGAGGAGCGCCCGGGCCAGGCCCACGCGCTGGCGCTCCCCGGTCGAGAGCTCGGCTGGAAAGTGGCTGATCCGGTCGTTCAGGCCGAAATTGTCGATCAGCTCGCGGGCCCGCCCGGCAGCTTCCGGCCTGGGGCTGGCCAGGGAGGGAGTGAGCACGTTTTCCAGGACATTGAGGTAGGAAATCAGGTAAAACTGCTGGAAGACAAAACCGATCTCGTTGGCGCGCAGCTTTGCCCTGTGGTCCGGGGACATACTGTAAGGGTTCCGGCCATTGATCTCGACTGTTCCCTCGGTGGGCGGGAGCAACCCGCCTGAGGCAAGGAGCAGGGTGGTCTTGCCGCTGCCCGAGGGCCCCTCCACTGCCACGAACTCGCTGTCCTCGACAGTTAGAGAGACCCTGTCGAGCGCGCGAATAGTCGGATTCCGGTTTCTGTAATAAACCTTGCTGAGATTTGTTATCCGAAGCATGCTTTTGAGTCACTCCTCCCGCAGTATCTCTGCCGGATCAGTCCGCGCGGCGACCAGGGCCGGGATCCAACTGGCAAACCCGGACAGCATGGGGGCGGAGACCAATGCCAGCAAAAGGAGGCCGGGGCTGAAAAGCTTCCCGGCTGTTTCTGTGCCGGGGGTAAGCTCCCCGGAAACGACGCCCACGGCAAAGCCGGCGGCATAACCCAGGACCGCGCCGATAATCCCTAAAAGGAAGGCTTTGGCGAGGAAGATGAGCAGGATCTGGCCTGATCTGAGCCCGATAGCGCGCAGGATTCCAATCTCACCCCTCCGCTGGCGCACATTGCCCCAGGCGAGCAGGGCGATCCAGGCCACTGAGCCGATAATGACCAGGGGGATCAGCCAGGCTGCGAAATTCTCCCTTTCCCGGCGCAGGCGGGCCCGGTTATCCTGCTCCGCCGCTAAGGCTCTCTCTGCTGTGACCCTGGCCCGTTCCCGGGCCTCGGCGCGGGCGATCACCTTGGTATCCACCTCGATCACTTGTGTCTCCGGCAGGATGCGGGCTACATCTTCCCTGATCTGCCAGAGCTCGTTGCCTGCGCAAATGCATTTCAGCGCCAGGATCGCGTTGATCTTGCCCTGCCGGCCCAGCATTTTCTGGGCCTGCGCAAGATCGATCCAGACCGTGATATCATCCTTGCTCCCCCGCTCAGGATGCAGCTTCGAGACCTTGAATTCTTCGCCGAGGAGCTTGACTTTATCGCCTGATTCCAGTCCCAGGCTTTTCCAGAGCTCGTAACCCACCACTATTTCGCCAGGGGCCACGGCCAGGAGCATCGGCTTTTTGGGGGCAAGGTGGGCCACCGAGGTCTCGCCGCGGGTACCCACAAGAATGATCGCGCGCCCTCCCCTCTCGGGCCATTTTATCTGCTGCTCGAGGCTCGGCAAAATATGCTGGATAGTCATCAGCCCGGCACTGGTCAGCCGGTGGGCATATTCCTCCGGCATGTAGCTGTTTATGTAACCCTCGGCATAGTAATCCTCGAGCCGCTGCTCTTTTGGAAGAATAAGCAGGTTAAACCCGAGCTTCAACATGATTTTCCGGTAATCATCCTCCATTACAGCCATCTCTTCGGCAGTCCGGGCTTCTTTCTCGGCGAGGATGGCCTTTGTCTGCTCATCGTGAGATTTAAAAAGGGTCAGCTCAGCCACGAGCACCCCGACAGCGGCGAGGATCGAGAGAATTCCCAATCCGAAGGTGAGTTTTTGATGATAGATTTCCTTGGTCACCAGGTGCCAGAGTGTCATTTTTTTATCCCTGTTTCTGCGATTTTACTATCCTCAGGCTGATCAGGGCGATAACCAGCAGCACAAGCCCGAGGGCCAGCAGGATATTACGGTACAGGTGGCCCTGCGGCTCACCGCTCCCTGTTCCACTCCCCTGGCCTGGCGAGGGATCCGCCAGTCCCGCCAGTCCCACCAGGGGCGGAAGCCCTATCTCTTCCACCCAGGAGCCGTTGATCCCGGCCTCCCAGTCCACCGGCAGCAGCAGGTCCAGGCCGGGATTCTGCCCCTTGAGCTCGCAGGCGCAGGGCCCGACAAGAAAAGCGCACGCCTCGAGAATATTTTCCTCGCTGATCCCGTCACCGACAAGGGCATACAGCACCCTGCCGCGGCCGTAAACCGGGAAGGCCATGGGCCATGAAGTATATTGTTCGAGGTCCGATTCGCTGCAGGTCAACATCCGGGCAAGCGCTTCTTCCTCCGGGTCGGACCTGGAGAGGCGAAGCATGGAAAAGCCGACTTTCAAGTCCGGGGCGCCGGTGGCGGAGACTCTGTCCACCGCCGGAGGCAGCTTGAGCGTTTTTTCAAGCCTCGGCAGCTCCTCCCGGAGCAGGCTTGCGGCCCGATTGTCTTTCTCCGGGTCGCCGCTATCAACCAGGACCCAGACCGCGGATTCTCCCCCGAGAATCCACCGCACTATTTCCCGCCGCGCCGGAGAGTCGATAATCGCCCCGGCGCTCGCGGCACTGAGAGGCCCGGACCAGATACTTTGGCCGGGGATAAGATTGTTCGGGTAACGTACTGCGAGACACGGAAGCTCCGGATTAGCGAGGGATTCCCAGAGGGCTTTTACCGGGCCTTCCGGAAGTGATCCCAGGTCAATTTCACGAACAATGCAGTTGGCATAGGCGAGCTTTTTCGCAGATGAGTTTTCGAGCCAGGAGACAATCTCTCTGTCCTCTGCGGACAGGGACCCGCGATGAAACACCACCACCTCATAAATCTCAGCCGGCCAGCGCTCCAGGGCATAGCGGAACACTGGAACATCACAGGGCCAGACATTGGAATAACCCAGGGCCAATAGCCAAAAAAATAAACTTTTCAATAAAGTTCTGAGCACTGGATGTTTCTTTCTCCCGCCGGCTGGCGGGGGTAATCTTAACTTAATTGCTGAAAACCAAAGCCCGTGCCTGATAAATCCCGGGAGCGCAGCTTTGGGCTCGAGCTCTTGAAAAAATCCTGATATTAATAATAACGGAACTCGAGTTTGAATGATACGAAATCTTGCACCTGTCGTCAAGCTCATCCGCTGTAATTTGGCTCTCAAAATAAAGCTTCTGTGAATTATCACACCGCCTGACAGCAAAAATGGGATTACCATGGTTGCCGGATCGTGAAAAAAGTATATCTTTATAAATATGGTATTTTTAGTTAACCGATCCGGCCCTGGTCTGTCCGGGTTTGAAGGGGAGCGGTGCGCTCCTCTCCGTGACTTTCATCGCTTCAAGGAGGGATTTGCCATGAAAAGATATTTTTATCGGCTTCTGCTTTGCTTTTCTGTGTTCCCTCTGGGATTGATCCCCCTGGTATCGGGCTGTTCCACTCAAAAGTCCGCCGGTCAAAACAGCGCCTACAATTTTGTCGCCGAGGGCCGGGGCACCTGGATTGGCCGCGCGAAGGGAGCCAACTGGGATTCGACCATGGCGGCGCTGAAAGACGCCGGTTATAACATGGTCTTTCCCAACATGTGTACGGGCGGCGCCGCTCTCTATCCCAGCGAATTTCTGCCGATGATCAGCGAGAGGGATGAGCTGGCTCTCTGCATCGAGGCAGCGCACAAGTATGGGATCGAGGTGCATGTCTGGAGAATAAACTGGTATATGTCGGCCTGTCCGGACTCATTTACCCAGGCTATGGAAAAAGCGGGACGCATCCAGTACGCCTACAACGGCAAGCGGGGCTACGAGCTGGAATGGGAACTGAACCGCGACTGGCTCTGCCCCTCCAATCCGGATAACAGAAAACTCGAATTTGACACCATGCTGGAACTGGTGAAGAAATACGATGTGGACGGGGTGCATTTCGATTACATGCGGTTCGGCAGGGAAGAGCTGTGTTACTGCCAGGGATGCAGGGAGAATTTCGAGAAGGAGACGGGCTTGAAAATATCCAAATGGCCTGATGATGTCTGGAAAGATGGCAAATACCGTGAGGTTTACCTGGACTGGCGGCGCCAGTTAATCGGCTCCTCGGCCCGGGAGATCGCCCGCGCAGTGCATACCTATGATCCATATGTCTGCGTTTCCCTGGCAGCCCGGCCCTGGACAGAGCACGCTTATAACAGCGACGGGCAAGTCTGGTGGGAATGGGCCAATGAGGGGATCCTCGACTTTATCTGTCCGATGAACTATACCACAGAGCAAGACAGGTTTGTCTCGATCATGAAAGAGGGCCTTCCCCTCCTTAAAGGCGTGATTCCC
>DATKXY010000198.1:0-18086 GCA_035528795.1 archaeon
GTGCGGGAGTAATCGCTGCCTTGGTTAAAAAGCAAAAAGGATGCCGGCCCGCCCCGGTCCAAAAAATAAAGCTCCTGACGCTGCTGCATTTCAAAGTTGATTTCTGGCCGAGAGCTTTTTATATTTATTAGCAATTGATTCAAGCAAGCGGCTTTGACAGTTTTGCCGGCGTGGTGAAACTGGTAGACACACGGGACTCAAAATCCCGCGGGGGCAACCCTATGACGGTTCGACTCCGTCCGCCGGCACCAGACCAATAAGGCGGTATTCCCTGATCAATCAGGAATATCGCCTTTTAAGTTTTAACGGCTGTAGCTTATCTGCGGGACCGGCAGTTGCAGGCCATACAATAAATTACATTTTTCAGGAGAGCTTGTTGATACTCCGGTATCATTCAACCAAATCCTGATTACCGGTAAACCAAAGCAGCGAAACCCTTGACATGAATCAGATCATGGTTAAATAATATCCTTTTTTAAGGACAAGCCGCTTCAAGCAGCAAAAGAAATGTCATTTGGAAAACCAAGAGGGAAAGTTTATATGCCATCTTTTTTGAAAAGAATTCCGCCTGCCGCGGTATTTGTTCTGCCAGCCGTTTTTATCATTCTGCTGATCAGCCTGTCCAATGCAGTCAAGGCACAAAAACCTCCTGAAATCATATTTTCCCACAAGGCACACCTGAGCCTGGGGCTTGAGTGCGCGACCTGCCATGCCCGGACAGAAACGAGCGGGAAAGGGACCGATAACCTGCTGCCGGGAAAGGTTGTTTGCGCTGAATGCCATGCTGTCCAGGATGCCAAAGGCTGCGTAAAATGCCACAGCGATAAAGAAAACATGCGCGCCTTGGAACAGGTTATAGATTACAGCCCCAAATTCAGCCACGCGGCCCATAATAAAATTAAAATTGGCTGCGAGAGCTGCCACCAGGGCATTTCCATTTCGGACTCCCTCTCTGCTGCCCATTTGCCGCCAATGAAGCCATGCATGGCTTGCCACGACGGAAAAACGGCTGATAAAAGCTGTATCCTCTGCCACGAGAAGCCGGAAGGAAAATACCCGGCGGACCATCAGCCGAAAGAATGGATAATTGACCATGTATTCGAGTTTTCAGTTGACATGGGCAGCTCGTGCAAGATGTGCCACACCAACGAACAATGCCAGCGCTGTCACCTGGACAGAGTGCTTCTTGCGCCCTGAAACTTGCCTGAAAGCCAAGGTTTTACAGCTCATTGGAATATTTCGCCTTTTGGATGGAAAAATATCGAAGGCAACTTTATATTTTAAGTAGCATTTATCCCGGAAAATTCATAAAAATTTTCCGTTCCCGTTTTTTGTAGGGGCGCACCCGCGTGTGCGCCCGATTACCATCGAAAAATTACCGAAAGACGGGCGGACACATTGGTCCGCCCCTACGAGTTTTGTGGCAATTTGTGAATAATACGGGTTATGAAAAAGACTTTAAATATTTCTCTTCTGTTTTATTACCTTATTTCCAGGAGGCCTGGGCCATGAGTAAGAACTTGAACCGCCGCAGTTTTATGGGGAAATCTCTCGGTATCTCGACCGGAGTCTTAGCCGGACTGGGTTTCGAGCATCAGGCCCTGCTGGGGCAATTGGTCGACAGATCGGAATATGAAAAGACAAAGGAGCCGGTCAAGGGATTGCAAAAGGGGAAATTCGGCGGCCGCGAAGTCTCCAGGCTTATAATCGGGGGGAACCTGATCAGCGGTTCGGCCCATGCCGGAGATCTGCTCTACCAGTCAGCGCTGATGACCCATTATTTCACGGATGAAAAAATAATGGAGACCTGGACTCTCGCCGAGCAAAACGGGATCAACACCACGCTCATGCGGGCTGACCCGCATATTATCAAGAATTTAAACACTTATCGCCAGGAAAGAGGGGGTAACCTGCAGTGGATCGCCCAGTCTGCCCCCGAGCAGGGGGACCCGATTGAAAACGCCAAATTGGCCCGCGACAACGGCGCTTTCGCAGTCTATTTGCACGGCGGGGTGAGTGACGGCCTGGTGAGAAAGGGCCAGGTCGATGAGATCGGCAAGGCGGTGGAAGGGATCAAGAAAGCCGGGCTGTTCGCCGGTGTCGGCGGCCATCGCCTGGAGACTGTCAAAGCCAGTGAAGAGGCTGGGCTGAACCCCGATTTCTATATGTACACTGTAAATAAAGTGAGCTATGTTTCCAGCGATCCGGAGGAGATCCAAGCCTACATGAAGACAATCAAACAGCCGTGGATCGGTTTCAAGGTTCTGGGAGCCGGAAGGGACAAGCCCCAGGAAAGCTTCATCCATGCCTTCGAGAAGGGAGCGGATTTTATCGCTGTGGGCATGTTCGACTGGCAGGTCAGGGATGATGCGGCTTTTGTCCAGGAAATGCTTGCCAAGGGTCTCGAGCGGGAGCGCCCCTGGAAAGGTTGACAAAACTGAATCCCGGCTTCGAGTGAAATATCTGCTGTTGTTCACCATTCAGCGGGCAACTCGACTGCTTATCCGGCATTTATTTCGGCTTTTTCAGTCCCTCAGCTTTGGCCCGGGCCGTGATTTTTTCTCCACTGTGCTCGGGCGCTTCGAAAACCAGTTTCAGCAGCTCCGGATAATTTCTTAGCGCTCTCAGCGCCTGCTTCCACTCTGAGCTGCGCTCCAGGCGCAAGCGCTCCGCTTCTCCCAGGCACAGGGCAAGATAAGCCGCTCTGGCTCTCTCCTGACTGGAACCGGAAAGCCCGGATTCAACCTCCGGAAGGAGCTGTTCCCTGAGTTCCTCGAGCCGGTCAAGCGGCTCAGGCAGCGGCTCGACATTGACCGGTCTCTGGACGTGGATGCGGAAAATCTTCCCGGCGCCGGAAGAGACCTCTTCGCCGCCGTACTGAAGGATCACCCGCCCGGCGATATCGACCAGCCTGTCTCCGAAGCTGGTGATAGTCTCATCCTCAGGCATGCTGTCCCGCGTTTCGTTGCGGTAGATGTCTTTGATCGCCCAGCCCTGGGCCTTGATCCACTTAAGGCCCTTGATCACCCCGATAATAGTAGCCGCTGTCGCCGCATTGTTATCGGCATCCCAGCCGAAATTGAAAGCGATTCTCAAGGTCTCGGCCAGGTCCCCGCCCCCGTAAATGAGCGCGGCGACAGTGGAGGAGGTATTAAGCTCGTACCCGTTACCGTCACGCGCAGGCTCCCCGCCGTATCGCGAGTATTTGTCTTTTATTTTCGCCCTGGTCACCCTCCAGTCGGGATTTTCTTTACACCAGCTCCGCACCTGGGTCACTATGCTGTAAATCTCGCTTTCAGGGTCTATTGCGTCCAGGCCGGCCTCGATGATTTTCTCCAGGTCGCTCTCGATAAAAGCAGTGGCGATCATCGAGGTAAAAAGCTGGGTGGCCTGGGCTGGCTCGCCATCTATGGTGACATGCGTATAATTAAGGCCGAGCATGGCTGCTGACTGCGGCATGGCAGGAGCAATCAGCCCGAAAGATTCACAGATAAACTGTCCGGAAATATTGAAAATCGACCACGGGTTAAGGGCGATCCTGCCTGTCAGGGGAGGATCCAGGCCCAGGTTCATCAGTTGCCGGGCGTACACATTGGCGCACCAGATCTTTCGGTTAATATGCTCTTTCCAGATTTGCGAGATCCGCTCGGCCGGGATGAAAACCTCGCCGCTTCTCTGCATCTCGACAATATAAACCCACTCGATATCAGTATCGTCATCCGTTCTGGCGCCTTCAGCAAGACTCGGAGTATAGTTTTCCACAGCCCCAGGCTCGTCAATGTACTTGAACTCGTGCGGCAGACCGTTCAAATTGCCTATAATCTGGGACAGCAGGCCGCCGCGAATTTTGTCCTCAAGCACCTCGGACTGAATATCGACGCGATCGACATATATGGGTTCCTCTGCCACAGGCTCCTTTTCTTCAGTCTCTTTGCTGCAGCTTTGCGGTAAGAAACAGATAAAAACCAAAGACAATGCAGTCAGAACTTTCCTCATACGACAGCCCCCTATTAGGCGCTTAGTTTATCAACATCGACAACAAATTGTGGATGTTGGATAGTTCCATAATAACTAATTTGTATCTGTGCAGACAGGGACAAAGGCACATAGGCACATAGGCACAAAGTAAGAAAATACTTCCCCGCCGGTATTGCCGGAAAAAGCCGCTTCCGAATTCAGGGTAAAGCTGCACCTGTATGTGTGCTCTGTACAGGTAATAATGTTTCAATCATAGACGGACACATTGCTCTAGCCCTGATGAGATTTATGGCAAATGGTGTTCACGGTAAATCTCAGCATGATAGCTCCGGGACAAAATGTCTTTAAAACTTTGTGCCTTTGCCACTTTGTGCCTGAAAGCTTAAATTTTGCGAATGGCTTGTTTTGTCTAGGACCTGAAAATTTTAAATATCTTTGGCTAGGATTCAGTCTCCGGACATTAGCGGTCAGACCGGAATCGGAAAAAATGTGCAATTATCCTGATCAAACTTAAATCACCCGCAGTGCCAAATCAACACTAATTCCGGTTTTTGTTTTTACGGTGGGATAGATACTGATCCCCCTTATTACTCATTATCCGGGCGGTTTTTTACCGGTTTAAATCCCTGAATCAAGCCTCTGGTTATCTTGCAAATTAATTCCCGAAACATCTGGAAAAGACTGGAAGATATAGTTTGACAGATCCAAGGGCCTGATGATACATTAATCAAAATTTTTCGTTGAAGGTGTCAAGGAGGAGCCGATCAATATGGAGAAAAGGCCTGGAGCTGTTGTTTCAGGAGCCTTTGTATTAATAATCCTTTGCCTGGGTTTCTTCATCATTTTCCTTCAGGCGCAGGCCCCGGAACAGGACAACCCCTGGAACAGGCTGGTCAAGCGCCCGCCGCCCACAGATCACACCTATCTGATCAAAGGGCCTCTCAAAGATGGGCCGTCTGTTACCCAGGCCTGCCTGAGCTGCCATCGGTCCGCTGCAAAGGAGGTGATGGCCACCACTCACTGGACATGGCTGGGGCATGAGGTCAGACTCCCGGGTTACGACCACTTCGTGCGTATCGGCAAATTAAACTCTATCAACAATTTCTGTATCGGCATTCAGTCCAACTGGCCGCTGTGCACTACCTGCCATGCGGGATACGGCTGGCGGGATGAAACCTTTGATTTCACCTATGAGAAAAATGTAGATTGCCTGATCTGCCACGATGGGACAGGCACCTACCGCAAAGAGCCGGGGAGTGCCGGTCTTCCAGCCCAGGATGTGGATTTGCTCGAGGTGGCCCGGAAAGTATCATGGCCTTCCAGGCAGAACTGCGGCTACTGCCATTTCAGCGGCGGAGGCGGCGATGCGGTCAAGCACGGCGACCTGGACGGTACGATGTATTACCCGCACGAGCGCATCGATTTTCACATGGGCAAGCTTGATTTTAATTGCCAGGATTGCCATTGGACCAAAAAGCACGATATCTCGGGACGATCCATGTCTTACGGGAATGATAACACAGACCGGGCTCCGTGCACGGACTGCCATTCGCCGAAACCACACCGCCGGGAGCGCCTGAACCTTCACACGACAGCTATTGCCTGCCAGACCTGCCACATTCCCAAAATGGCGGTGGGTGCGCCGACAAAAATGAGCTGGGACTGGTCCACCGCCGGACAGGACCTGAAAGTCCAGGATCCGCACGTTTACCTTAAGATAAAAGGCAGCTTTACTTTTGCCATGAATGTTAACCCGGAATACTACTGGTTCAACGGCCGCGGAGAACACTACATTCAGGGAGACAAAATCGACCCGGAGAAGGCTACCCCAATCAACAAGCCGCTAGGCGGTATAACTGATTCCACGGCAAAAATCTGGCCTTTTAAAGTCCACCGGGGCAAGCAGATTTACGATAAAAAGTATAACTATCTCTTGGTGCCGAAAACTTACGGCAAGGGCGGCTATTGGACCGAGTTCGACTGGGACCTGGCCGCACGGCTGGGTTCTGAGGCCACCGGGCTCCCTTACAGCGGCGAGTACGGCTTTGCGCCTACAGAGATGTACTGGGTGATGACCCACATGGTGGCCCCTAAAGAAAAGGCTTTGCAATGTACTGACTGCCATGGGGAACACGGCAGGCTGGATTGGAAAGCGCTGGGCTATGGTGACGATCCTGCTTCCAGCAGCGCCTGGAAGCAGGCAAGAAACCGGAAGGAGGCTGAATGATCCGCCTCTGGCCGCTGACATTTGTTTTTATCGCCGCCACAGCGCTGAGCCAGCAATCAGAGCACCCGGCTTTAATGCTGCTCGACAAAAACGAGGAGAATGTCCTCACCTCTGGCGGCCCGGTGTCACTTTATGCAACCTGCGGCCAGTGCCACGACACGGATTATATTACCCACAACAGCTATCATGTCTCTGCGGGTCTTGATGAAATGGCCCCTCCAGGGCATCTGTCTGGAGAAAGAGCCTGGGATATCAGCAGCGGGCCATTCGGCAGGTGGGACCCTTTGACCTACCGCCTTCTCACCGCCAAAAGCGAGGCTGAGCTTGATCTCGGCACCGCGGACTGGATCCGGCTGTTCGGCTCGCGCCACGTGGGCGGCGGCCCGGCGGAAATCAGCCGGGAGGGCAAGCCGCTGGAAGAGCTGCAAGCCGGTGATGATCTCGACCCGGAAACGCATGTCCTCAATCCTAATACAGGCCTCCCGGAAAAATGGGACTGGCAGGGCTCAGGAAGTGTCGAAATGAACTGTTTCCTCTGCCACCTGCCCAACCCTGACAACAGCGAGCGTATCCGGGAGCTCAAAGCGGGCCGTTTCCGCTGGGCCGCTACAGCGACCCTGGCCCGGACCGGACTGGTAAAAAGATCTGAGAGCGGCTGGGAGTGGGACCGGGAAGGTTTCGACGAAGACGGTGTCTGCGAGCTTCCGATCCGGGACCCCAAAAGCGGCAATTGCGGGATCTGCCACGCTCTCGTTCATTACGGCCAGGAGCCTCTCGATTATAAACACGACCTCGACATGCGGGCCACGGAGACAGAGGGACAAGTCTACTCCCCCCAGCGCATCTCCGGGTCGAATATGAACCTGGCCGGCAAGGACACGCTCTCCTGTCCCTGGGACATCCATGCCGAGCGGCTGTATCAATGCACCAACTGCCACTATTCGGTAAACAATCCCGCTTTCTCTGCGGATAAGCAGGTCAACAAGCCCGGCTACCCCAGTTTTGACAGCAGCCGTGAAAATACCGGCGATTACCTTGAGCGGCCGAGCCACAATTTTGCCAAAGGAAGCAGCGCAAGCATCCTGCTGGCCGATTCCCTGGACGGCTCCATGCGGTTGTGCGAATCCTGCCATGATGCTGAAAAGACACACACCTGGCACCCGAACATGAAAAGGCACCTGAGAGCCCTCGCCTGCGAAGCCTGCCACATTCCCCGGATCCACGCCCCGGCGCGCAGCCAGGTGGACTGGACCGTGCTGACCCCGGAGGGCCAGGCCCGGATCGAGTACCGGGGGGTGAAAGGCAGCGTGGATGAAACATCCTCTCTCGTGACCGGCTGGCAGCCAGTGCTCCTGGCCCGGGAGAAAGCGGACAGATGGCTGAGCCTGTACCCGCATAATATCATCTCCTCCTGGTATTGGGTCGCCGGAGATCCCGAGCGACCGGTCCGCCTGCAGGAGCTGAAGCTGGCTTTCTTCCTGGAGGGCGCCTACCATCCGGATATTGTCTCAGCGCTGGATGAAAACGGAGACCGGGTCCTGAGCCGCTCCGAGCTGGCGCTCGATACCCCGGAGAAGACCGAGGCTGTCAAAAAGCGCCTCGAAGCCGTAGGTATACACGCCCCCCGGATCAAGGGCGAAATGCAGCCCTACAGCATTCACCATAATGTGGTCTCATTCCCCTGGGCGACCCGGAGATGTAAGGATTGCCACTCACGCGAATCAAGGATCTCGCAGCCTCTCAGGCTGGCAGCGTATGTGCCCGGGGGTGTGGTTCCTGAAACAATCGTCCGGACCAATGCCCGGATGAACGGTGAGCTGCGGAAAACCCCTGACGGCGGCCTGGAATACCGGCCTGCCTCAGGCGATCCGCAGGTATACATACTGGGGCACGACCGTTCCGTATGGCTGGACGGTATCGGGCTCTTGGCAATTCTCGGCGCTCTGGCTGGAGTAGTGGTCCACGGTGGATTACGCCTCTATATTTACCGGCAAAGAAAAAAGGTTAAATAAACATGCCGCGCATTTACTTATACACACTCTACGAGCGTATCTGGCACTGGCTTCAGGCCACGGTGATCATCATTCTCATTCTTACCGGGATGTCAATCCACTTTCCGGATAAGCTTCAAATAATCGGCTTTGTCACAGCAGTGCGTATCCATAACACCCTAGCTTTTATCCTGATCGCCAATGCGTTCCTGGCTCTCATTTACCACCTGGCGACCGGGCTTTTCAAGCAGTTCATTCCAGAGCGCCGGAATTTCTTATCTATGGTGATCCAGCAGACAGCCTATTACATGGGCGGGATATTCAAGGGTGATCCGCATCCATTCAAGCGGGATCAAGAACATAAGCTGAACCCACTGCAGAAAATTACTTACCTGGGTATCCTCAACATATTGCTCCCGCTTCAGGTTGCCAGCGGATTTCTGATGTGGGGAGCGCAGTACTGGCCAGAGATCACCAACGATTTCGTTCCCCTGGTAATACTGGGAAAAATCCACACGATAGGGGCCTGGCTGTTTATGGCATTCGTTTGCGGGCACGTTTATTTGACTACCACCGGCCCCACGCCGCTCTCTTACATTAAAGCAATGCTTACCGGCTGGGAGGAGGCGGAAGAAAATCCAGAAACTCGGGAGAGTACGCCATGAAAGATAAACCGATCCAGAAGCCGTATATGAATCCTTACCTGGCCGGCGCGCTTTTAGGCCTGGTGTTGTTCGCCTCTTTCATGCTCACCGGCCACGGCCTGGGAGCCTCCGGGGGGCTTGCGCGCATCACGGCTGGAGTAGTAGACCTGGTTGCTCCCCGGCATGTCGACCGGACCGCGGCGCTGGCTGAAATGGCCGGCGGCGATCAAAATCCCTATGACAACTGGCTAGTCTGGGCTATCTGTGGAGTAATGCTGGGCGGTTTTATCTCCGGTCTGCTCGGAAAACGTGTCCGGGTGGAAACCCGCATGGGCCCGCATGTATCCACCCGGAAAAGGTGGCTTATGGCTTTTATCGGGGGGATACTCGTGGGAATCGGCGCGCGGCTGGCCAGAGGATGCACCTCCGGGCAGGCGCTCTCCGGCGGAGCGGTACTCTCTGTCGGCAGCTGGGCTTTCATGATGGCGGTATTTGCCGGAGGATATCTCCTGGCTTTACCTGTCAGGAAACTATGGAACTGAGAGGATAACATGGCACCATTGAATCCAACGGCAGTTCTCGGAGCCCTCGGGGCAGGGTTGTTGAGCCTGGGTATCGGGTTTTTGTTCGGCTTTGCCCTGGAGCAGGCCGGTTTCGGCGACTCCCGCAAACTGGCCGCCCAGTTCTACCTGCGCGATATGACTGTGCTCAAAGTGATGTTTACGGCCATTGTCGTGGCAATGCTGCTGCTCTCGGTGTTCTCGGGCTTCCATCTCGTGGACCTGGACAAGGTCTGGGTAAACCCGACATACCTCTGGCCGGGGATCCTCGGCGGACTGATCCTGGGCTTTGGTTTCATTATCGGCGGCTATTGCCCTGGCACCTCGCTCGTCTCGCTGGCTACGCTCAAGCTGGATGGACTGTTTTTCGTGCTCGGCACCCTGACCGGTATCCTGTTATTCAGCGAAACAGTAGACTTTTTCGCCATTTTCTTCAACTATTCCGGAGCGTATGGAAGGCTGACAATCCCCGATCTTCTGGGCCTTGATCCCAAGCTGGTTGTCTCAGGCATAGTAGTGACAGCTCTGCTCGTTTTTGTGGGCGTGGAAAGGGTGGAACTCATGTTCAAGAAAGACCGTCAGCTTGAGCCGTCATCCGCCCGGCCCCGGAAAGCCGCAGCGCTGGTCCTTCTTGCAGGCGCTGTTCTGGTCCTGTTCGCGGGACAGCCGACCCTGCAGGCGAAATTAGCCTGGCTCGAACCCGAGCTGGACAAACAACTGGAAAGCCGCCAGTTCCATATCGATCCCGGTGAGCTGCTCAGCCTGATGCACAACAACCGGATCCGGCTCGAGCTTTTCGACGTCCGCAGCGAAGCAGACTACAACCAGTTCCACCTGCTGGATGCCAGGCATGTCCCGCCCGGAAAGCTCGATGCCGCCTGGATCAGGAATCTGCCGCCGGAAGCGGTCAAGGTGGTGATGTCCAATGACGAATCCCAAGCCGGCCAGGTCTGGAAATACCTGACTGCCCGGGGGGTCCCGGGAGTTTATATCCTGGAAGGCGGAATCAACGAATGGCTCGAGATTTACGGGACGGCAGCGGCCCGACCCCTGCCCGAAAAAGTCCACGAGGAGGACAGGCTGCGCTTCACTTTTCCGCGCGTGCTCGGATCGAGCGACCAGGCCGCCAGACCGGACCTCAAGGATTCTCCCGAGCGTGATTTTACCCCAAAAGTGAAAGTCCTGAAACCGGTTCCCATGGAAGGGGGCGGCTGCGGCTGAGTTTGAACCTGTCCCCACCGGTACTGGAAAATAAGTCTACCCATAAACCTCGATAAGGGCGAGTAAAAGTGATTCTTACCCGCCCTTTTATCCTGTGCACTGCTCTAGCCTGCAGATCCGGCTCCGCCTGCTGCTTTTGTCCAACCTGTTGACCGTATAAAGATTGAATATTATTATGTTAAGATTGTCATGATATATACGTTGCTTGCATTCTTAAGTTCTTATTTATCAAGTAGTTGAAATTTCGTGAAACCCTTTTTATGAATAATCCGTGCTAAATGTACGCACACAAACCAATTAAACGGAGCCAAAAATGATCAACTGGAACCAGGAAGTGCTGGAAAGTCCTGAAAAGCTTAAACTGGGCAGGAATGACATCGTTCTGGCGGCCAACGGCGACCGCAGAAGGACCGCCAACATGGCCGGCCAGGATGCGCAGCTTGAATGCGAAAGGCAGCTCAGGGAGGCCTTCCGGGCATTGGGCAAAAACCTGGTCCGGGCGCACCCGGAGATTGACCCCGGGCTGGGCCACGGGTTTATCGAAACCCAGGCCCAGGGTCGGGAGATTTTTTCCCGCATTCCCAAAGATGCACCCCTGGTGGTTGCCGAGGCGGTCTGGCAGTACTCGAACCATATTGTTTACAACCTCTGGGAGCATGAGGGGCCGATTCTGGTGGCCTCGAATTTCGACGGGACCTGGCCGGGTCTAGTGGGCGCCCTGGGGCTCGAGGCCTGCCTTACCAAACACAAATTCGCGCCTTCCCAGGCAGGCCATTCGATCCTCTGGAGCTCTGAGGAATTCAAAGACAAGATAGCAGTGAAAAAGCTCGGAGAGTGGCTCGAAAGCCATAAAATCACCCACGATATTTCCCATGTCAGAAAGTTCGATACGCAAGCGCACAAGGAATATCAGGCAGCTCTCGAGTTCGGCAGGAAAGCGGCCGGTGCATTCCTGGCGCGGCCCCGCATTATCGGGCTTTATGACCCCCTGTGCATGGGCATGATCAATGCCGCATTCGATGAGCGGGACATGGTAGGTTTGGGCATCCAGCTCAGACGGCTCAACCAGTCGGAGCTCTATGCCAGGATGCTCGAGGTGCCACGGGCAGAAGCCCTGGGCTATATGAAATGGCTCATTGACCGGGGATTCAAGCTCACGATCGGGGCCAACCCGTTTACAGAGATTACGGAAAAGGCCGTGCTGCAGTCAGGCCAGATGTACGGGGCCATGGTGAAACACGCTGCCGAGGAGGGGCTCGACGGCCTGGGGATCGCTTACCAGCTCGGCCTGGCGAGACTCTGCGCAGCCTCGGATGTGGTCGAGGCCATGCTCAACTCGAGCCAGCGCCCGCCAGTGGAATACAGGGGCCGGGAGGTAATGCCCGGCGAGCCGATCATGTGCGCCAATGAAGCCGACATGGGCTGTGCCGTGGACCAGACCCTGAGCAAGCTTATCTACAAAGCCACCGGCCTTGCTCCAGCCCTCTGGGAGACCACTCAGCACGATGTGAGATGGGGCGACACTTATCAAGGCCCGGGCTTCTTCGGCAAGAAAAAGCTCGAGATCGACTCCTTTATCTGGGCATTCGAGCTTTCCGGCAACACCCCTGCCGGGCACATGGAAAATGGGTGGGCCGATATGGAAGCTGTCCGTCAGCCCTACGACTACTTTATCGAGAACGGCATCTCGACCAAGGGTGTCACCAGGGCCGGAGAACTAGTCTGGAGCAGGGTTTATATAGACAGCGGGGAGTTCTGTCTCGATATCGGCCGGGGAGCCGCAGTCAAGCTGCCTGTGGAAGAAAGCGAGAGAAGGTGGGAGTACACCACCGAGGAATGGCCGCTCATGCACGCCCTGCTTTACGGGGTCTCGCGCGACCAGCTCATGGCCAGGCACAAGTCGAACCATATCACTGTGAGCTACGCCCCGGATGCGCAAACCGCCAATGAGATCCTCTTTGCCAAGGCTTCCATGGCCGGCGCCCTGGGCTTGAAAGTTTATCTCTGCGGGAGCCTCGAGCTTTCTGACAGCGTGGAATACAAAGCGGCAAAGGGATTTCCGGTCGAGGGGCCTTATGTGAGGTAAATAATGTCAGCCGCTCAGGGCCGATCACAAAAACCTTGTATAATATAATGTATAATGATTTGACTAAAGAAATAGAGCCATTTCAAAATTGAGAGACTATTATTAAATCTCACTGGGATACCCCTTTCCAAAGGGGTGGGGCCATTACCCTGCTTTTCTAAAGCCGGGCCAGAGGGGATTTTATCGGAATATTGCCCTTTAATCTTCTATTGCTGTTATGGCTGCCGTAAAAAGCGTGTCAATCTTTAAAGAAGGAGAGAATTACCCCAGCCTTCCTCTGCCCGCTGACACCTGTAGCCACAGACCAGGCGCCTCCGGCTCCCAGAGCCTGGTAGGTTTCTTTCACCCGGCTATAGGTCCTGTCGAGCTCACTTTTCAGAGCCGGGGATTTATCTCCCATCAGCGGATTTACCAGACTCACCTTGCGGGGCGCGAGCGCCTGGAACACCTGGGGCAGGTCAAAATGCCTCAGGACCCCGGGGACTATGATCTCCTGGTTGTAAGCCGGCAGGCGCACAGAGACCGCACTCTCGAAAGAGCATAAAAGATCTTCCAGGATCAGGCCCGAGACACCCTGGCTTATTGCCGAGGCCAGAACAGCCCAGAGCCCGCTCACCCCGCTCGCCCAAATATAAATACTGTCTGGATTAGCCTTTTTGCTCTTGAGCCATTCCAGGCACGCGCAGATATCCGTGACCCGCCCTCCGGCGATCGGTTTCCCGGCAAGGAAATCCCAGAAGCGGTCCTCCAGGCCAGGGGCTGTTTCCCCTGTGCCCCTTAAATCAACGGCAAGAATGCGGAACTTTTTATCAAGCAGGGCGCGGGCCAGGCTCTCTTTTCCAGCCAATGCGATTTTCCCCTCATCGTGAAGAAACAGCACCACCGGGCCCCTTTCAGAACTATTTTGCGGTTCAAGCCAGACTCCTGGTAAAACAATGCCTTTTTCCGGTCCCAGGATTACAGGAGTCAGTTTACCGCCGGCAAACCATCGAGGGGCTTTTATTTCCGCTGTTGGAGCAGTTGTGGGATCCTCGATCCGCAAGAGATACTTTATCGACTGGCAAAGACGTTCCCTGTGGGTTCTTAAATCCTCCGCGGACTTTACCGCTCCCCACCCGGGCCTGTGCTGATCCAGAAAGGATTTTACCAGATCGTGAGGCTCAAGACTGCCTTCTTCCAGATAAACATTTCCGGAAGGCGCGCACCGGAGGTCCTCCTCTTTCTCCACCGGGAAGTCTCCCTCGGGAAAATCCGCAGGATCGCCGCCCAGCCATTTGAGCATCCAGGCATAGGTAACTTCTCTTTGTTCCCTGTTATAGTCGTGCGGGGCTTTCACCATCGAAGTCTGGAACCTGTCAGGCGCGCCGTGGGCTGCATAGGCTCTATAGAGCCAGGTACTCAAGGCCCAGACTCCCCCGGGCGGGTTCAGGTCGTCATCCGTGGTGGCATTGATCAAAAGCGGCTTGGGTACATGAGTAAACAGCGGGTCGCCGCGCGGGTCGATACCGGCAGTGAAACTCGAGAAAAACACCTGCTCGTGGTCTGTGGCGAGCCCGGCGTGAACGCGGTACGACCAGGTGTTAGGGTTGCATGCCGGAACTGCCACCTCGATCCGGGGCTCGAACGGCAGAATGTAGGTGGTCATCATCCCGCCGCCTGAGGTGCCGGTGATCCCGATTCTTTCAGAGTCTACCTCTGGCCGGGTGCAGAGGTAATCGACAGCCCGGATGGCATCCCAGACCATGAAATTGAACAGGTGAGTTCCGCTCAGGAAAGCCTGCATGCCGACAACCCTGTGCACGCTCCCCGGCAGACTGCCATACGAAGCATAGTCTGCGATCCGGCGCTCCCCCTGCCCGATCCCGTCGATTGTCAGGGCCACAAAACCTTTTTTGGCCTGGGAGATGCTGCGCCGCTGGACATGCCCGGTGGCCTTTCCCTCTGCGGAATGCCCGATAACATTGAGAACCGCCGCCCGGCGGCCCGGATGACCCTTGGGCAGGTAAAGGCTGGCGCTGACCGGGAAAGAGGGACGGCTTTCAAAGACAATCTTTTCGATCAGGTAATCCTCCCTTTCCAGGCGGCCGGTAATGCGGGCGTTCAAAGGTGTTTTTTCCGGCAGCGGACCGGTCCAGGAAAGAATGGAATCACGGATAACCTGCGCCCGCCGGTCCCAATCCGCTGTGGTTTTCAAGGTTCCCAATAATGAGTCGCGCAAAGCGAACTGACTGTCTATGATCGAGGTCAGGTAGTGATCCATCATCCTGTCCGCTGGCTGGTCGAGAACAGTGAACTCCGCGGCTGACCGGTGTTCCTGGCCAAAAACAGGCAGGTGAAAACAAGGCAGGCAAATGAGCAGGATTATAAGTCTTGAATTTTTCATGATTTTATACCGATAAGTTTTATATCAGTCAGAAGCCCGGTTAATTATCCGGAAAGGCTATCAGGCTCCAGGTTCGTTAAAACCTGGCCAGCGCCTTTTTATACTCGTTGAAATGCTGGTACATCTTCCTGAAAACTTTATATTTCGCCTTGTGGAACTTCCTGTACTCAGTGCGCGGGGTATACTTTTCACCGGCTGAGCTCATGGCGACCGCGGCTTCGAGAATCGAGCCGTAGTGTCCTGCGCCCACTGCGGCCAGGATAGCGCTGCCCAGGATCACAGCCTCGCTCTCACGCGGCAGCACTATTTCGCACCCGGTTATATCAGCATGCTCCTGGAGCCAGACCCTGTTCCTTGTTCCGCCGCCGCAGGCATGGATTTTCCTGATCTTGTACCCGTGCCTGTTCATCTCCTCGATAATATGCCTGGTCCCGTAAGCGACAGCCTGCACAGTGGCGTAATATTTACGGGCCACTGTCTGGACGCTTTCATCCAGGGTCAGGCCGCTTATCACCCCCCGGGCCGTGGGATCGGCGTGCGGCGAGCGGTTGCCGAGAAAATAGGGCAGGACATTCAGGTCCTTGACAATCTCCGGCCCCTTGTTTTCCGCTCTCTTGATTTGATCAATGACGTCATTCAGGTATTGATAGACCGTTATTTTCTGCTCCTCAGCCTGTTTCCAGATCCATTCGTACTTGCTGTTATCCATGATCATGAAATCGACCAGGGACCCGGTGGCGCTCTGTCCACCCTCGGTGAGCCACATTCCCGGTATCATGGCGCTGAAATAAGGTCCCCAGATACCGGGGATAAACAAGGGCTTGCGCGAGACAGCCATGTGGCAGGAAGAGGTGCCGCCGATAAGGGAGAGCACTTTTTCGAGCTCCTCCTCAGCCGGCGCGCTGGTCCAGTCGAGACCGATCAGTCCCAGGCCCCCGGCGTGAGCGTCGATAATGCCCACCGCCACTTTTGTCCTGGGAGTAAGCCCCAATTCTTCTGCAGACCGCTGGCTCAGGGAGCCGATCAAGGTGCCCATCGGCAGAATGTTCTCGCCGATCTTGTTGTCAGTGAAAAGATCTTCCAGCCCAATCTGCTCGAAAAAGCTTTTATCCCACCTGTTCTCCTGTCCCAGATAGGTCCATTTGCATACCGTGGTGCAGAGACTCCGCACATCCGTGCCGGTGGCCTTGAATGTCAGAAAGTCAGCCAGGTCCATAAATTTCCCGGCTGCGCGCCAGGTATGGGGCAGGTTTTCCTTGAGCCATAAAAGCTTGGGCGGCTCCATCTCAGGGGAGATTCTGCCGCCGACATATTTCAAAACCGCGTGCCCTCGGGAGTTGATCCTTTCAGCCTCGCGAATCGCACGGTGGTCCATCCAGACAATGATATTCTGCTCAGTCTCGCCTGTGGGGGAGACTGTGACCGGTTCGCCATTGGAATCAAGCGCAACCAGTGAGCAGGTGGCATCGAACGAGACACCGGTGACTGCCTGGGGATCGATCTTCTTCTTTCCCAGCGCCTCTTTTACCGAAACACAGGTGGCAGACCAGATGTCAGCGGATGATTGCTCGACAAAGTTCTCTCTCGGATACCAGAGCTTGATTTTCTTCTCGGCGTAAGAGTCCATGTTCCCCTGGAGGTCGAAAACTCCCACTCTTACGCTTCCTGTACCCACATCAACCCCGATTACATATTCTTTCGCCATTAGTGGTAACCCTCATTTAATTTTAAATTTTGAGGCTGTCCCGGGAAAAACTACTCTTTGAGCCACTCCCCACCTGTCTCGACATTCTCTTTTGTGAACACCCGGGAGCTCAGAGTGATCTCTTTCGGCACCTCTTTGCCGTTCAGGATGGCCAGAGCGGTCTGGATCGCCTCTTTGCCGCCTGTCGGGTATTCGAAGCTCGCTTCGAGGATTCCCTGTTTGACATAGATCATGCCTTCTTGCGGCAGGCCGTCTATGCCGACAAAAATAATCTCTTTCTCCCGGCCCGCCGCTTTAGCGGCAAGCCAGGCCCCATGGGCCGCCGGGTCATTGTGCGCATAAACCAGGTCGATCTTATCATACCGGGCGAGAGCCGATTCCATCTCCTGGCGGGCCGCAGGCTCCAGCCACTTCATGTCCGCCTCGAAAATCACCTCGATCTCAGAGCCTTTGATACCCTCGACAAATCCGGAGTGGCGGTCCTGTCCGGGGGTCGAGGTCATCAGGCCCTTAAGCTCGACCACTTTCCCCTTGCCGCCCAGGCGATTGACTATCCAGCGGCCGGCGGCTTTGCCGATCTTCTTGTTGTCCGCCCCGATAAAACAGGTAAAATCCTCTCCCAGCACCCTGCGGTCCAGCACGATCACAGGTATGCCTTTCCTGTAAGCCTCGCTCACCGGCGGAGTGAGAGGGGCCGCTTCCTTGGGTGAGATTATTATCAGGTCCACCCCGGTCCCTGTGAATTCTTCTACATGCGCTCTCTGTCTCAGGTTATCGTTCTGGGCATCCTTATAAATGACCTCTATCTCCGGGTGTGCCTCCGCGGCTTTCTTGATATCAGCGTTCATCTGGACCCGCCAGGGCTCCCCGAGATTGCACTGGCTCATCCCGATAATCCATTTTGTCTTAACCCCTTTTTCGGCTTCCTTTTTCCCTTTGGCACAGGACAGGAAACCGAAACCCAGGCTGGAAACCGCGATCAGCAGCATCAAGACGACCGGTCTTTTCATAAAAGAATTCTCCTTGTCCTTTAATTGGCCCGTACTATTAACAATAAAACCATCTTAGTGTTGGCTCAGGGACACGCTTGTGTTTACACCCTGGCCTGATCAAAACATATCAACCTTCGGGCGGACACATGGGTCTACCCCATAAGCGCTAAGTTGTTGTAATATTTCTAAGCCGGATTATTTTCAATAATTCGCAATGCCTTATAAATGATAAAGTTATATCTCATCCCTATGATTAGGAGATTTACACACCCCGCCCGCTTCGCGGGCACCCCTCTCAA
>DATKXY010000199.1:0-3155 GCA_035528795.1 archaeon
TCCGGCGCGCCTTTTCCAGTTACTATGGATACGTAGAATTTATCCATCAGATCCCATGGGCCCATGGAAATCGCTTTTACACGTACATTGGGATGTTCCTTTGTAAACGCCGGTCCGATTTCGTTGTTTACCGCGTCGACATGGGGCCCCCATCCCCAGTACGTCAATTCGACCTCCTTGCTGGTTGCCGGTTGTTCGGTTTTGCCGCTGGCAAACCCAAGAAAGCAGGGGATCACGATGAGTAAAGACACCGCGATGATAATAATATTCCTCTTCATTTAATTTCCTCCTCGATCTCATAAACAGGATCAGATTGAAAACATTTGTCTCTTCGTTTAACCCATTCGCCACATTTCATTCAAATTTAATCTGTGAAACTCAGATTTACCCTCCACACCTCCTTTCGGTCATGGTTCTGCTCCATCGATACAGCCGCTCCGCGATGATGTCGTTCTTCCTATCCGCACGGGATAGGTATTGAACCGGCGCTGCTTTGGAGGACGCTGGCGGCGGTGGCTTCGTCAGTGACGAGGATATCCAGGTAACCTCCACGCAGTACAGCGGCAACGGCCGCATGCTTTGTCTGTCCCAGCGCCACAGCCATGACCGTCTCGATTTTTTTCAGCGATTCCAGTCCGATAGTGACAGCACGGTCGTTCAGTTCCGATTCTACCAATTTGCCTTCGCGGTCGATGAAACAGGCGCAGACCTCAGCAACCGCCCCCTTCTGCGCCAGAACCTCTATCTCCTCAGGACTGATTATCTTATTCCGCAAGAGACTATTATCGCCCAAAGCCCCGATTCCCACGATAGCCAAATCGCTTCGACGTCCTTTTTCCAGGATGTCCCGAATGTTGGGATCACTGATCAGTAAGTCGCGTATACCCCGGCTCTTTGCCAGAACCGGCGCAAGCAGGTAGTTACACCGGCATTGCAGCACGGTTGATAGATGACGTGCAAACTCGCTCCCGTCGGGAAAGGTCATCTGTTGAGGAACACTTCCTATGAGCTGCACAACCTCGACATTATTGTCGATTTTATGGGTATGCATGGCTCTTAACATATACATTAAAGATAGCCCCCACGAGCAACCAATGATTGAGTTCTTACCGATGATTGAAAGCAACATATCGGCGGCGGCGGCGCCTGCTGCAGACAACACATTGTTCTGATCTCCAATAGAAGGCACGACTATTGCCATTCGAAGACCGAACACGTCCATGAGTTGTTTTTCCAGGTCAAATATTTTCTGCGTATCGGGAAATTTGATTCGGATTTCTAGAATACCGAGCTCCCAAGCCTTTTTGAGCATGCGTGAAACCTTCGGCCGTGAGACGCTCAACATATCCGCAATTTCGCTCTGATTCATGTGTTGCTTGTAATAGAGGTTGGCTACCCTTGCCAGCATATAACTTAATGATTGCACAATTTTTCAATACCTACACATTTGATCATATCAATGGATTCACGCTATGTCAACATCTTTTTGAACAACTGTCACAAGCCGGCACATTCAGAAGGATTATGTCGCAGGCCTGCGGCGTATGCTGGTCGGTGGCGAGACGCCTTAGGCTTTGTCGGCCGCAACGGCCGACATGACCTCCAGGACAAAGGATTGAATCATGGTATTGTCCAAACGGTCTTATGAATACCGTTACCTATGTTTACAAATGAAGCTTTCACTCCAAATAGCGAAGATATCCGAAAACCCTTGACATATTTCACTTCATTTGAATCTAATCAATTCCAGAGGCGGCTTCGAAATCAAATTAGCTAATCTTGCACACAGATTCTAGAATCGTAATGTGGGTCCTAGTTAGCAGGATTACAATACATTAGGTATTACTGATGTGGTTGGATAAACAGAACAAGCGCACCAAACAAAATCATTTGCAGGCTCACCGTAGGGAATCCGGCTATATACCATTGGGAATCCTCCAGAGGGACTTGTTTTCAATTAATAATTACCGATACTTCCAGGAATACAAAGAGATGTTCGATAACGAGGCAAAAAAGGCAACGGCCATGAGGAAAATCGGATCGGATATAATCCCCACGGTTGTTCTTCGTTTCGATCCTGTCTTGTTTCCATCCATGTTCGGGGCAAAGGTAGAGGATAGTGGGGGATTCCCATGGATCAAGCCATGGAAAACGGTCGAAGAGATAAGAAAAATGAAACTCCCCCCTTTGGATTCCGGCATCATCCCTCTAGTTGTCGATGCAATCGACTACTTCAAACGAAACAAACCAGACGATTTCGTAATCTGCACTCCACCGGAATTGGCACCCTTGGACCAGGCTATTAGCATGTTTGGTAGTGAGATTTTCACCCTTTTTTATGAGGATCCTGGCTTGATACATGAATTATTGGACATTTTGACACGAAACTTCATTCAGGTATCGAGATATTTCAAACACTTGCTTAACGAACCTCAGAATGAAAAAGTTTCTTTTCTAGGAACGTACATGCCGGGGATACGGGTGGCCGCAGATTCCATTGTCAATCTGTCTCCCGACATGATAACGGATTTTATCAATCCCACCTTTGAGCTCATGGCAGAAGAACTCGGCCAGGTATTGGTGCATTACTGCCCATCACCGGGTGAAAAGTACTACCATGTGATAGAACCATTGATTAACTGTAAGGGAGTGCTGGGAATCGATCAGAGCGGTGGTGTGGAATACCTGATGTCAAGGGACAATCCCTCAAGAATGGTGATTAACACGACTATGGTCGCGGACGCAGCTTTCGTTAGAAAAGAATCAAGTGGACCGATAGCATGCGATCCTACCAACATCAATCCCATCAATCCGATTGTATGGTCCGATATCAGACGGTGGCTTGGAAACGAATATTTCCAGCTCAGCAAACAACGCAGGCGAGGTCTTATTCTCAGGGCAAAAGTTGAAAGTGTAAACGAGGGTGAGGAACTTTTCGGCCTGTGGCATGAGATTCAGGCGTCCTCAACGTGACCTCGATCTTTGGCCTTTCCCCTTCTTATCTTGCGCTTTCGCCCCTTCTCATTCTTTGCTCATTCTTTCAGAACGGGATGTATGGTGAGTCTGAGAGACGGGTTCTTTCCGAAATGCTATGTACTAGAATGAAATAAAAGCTTCACCTGCCCACTCGGTTTCATACAGCTCCGTAGAAAAAT
>DATKXY010000200.1:0-20885 GCA_035528795.1 archaeon
GGCTGTCTCCGGCCACTGCCAGCCGGGTAGTGTCTGCATCCTCGCGGCTGCAAAGGTAGTCCATGGCGCGGATACCACCCAGAACGACCCTGCGGTAATAGTAGCGATATGGGTCATCGCAGCCTGAAAACGGGAAGCCGCCCAGCAGATTCCTTGCCTGGTACTGCTCGTAAACCTCTTGGTCCAGTCCGAGTTCGATCCCGTGGATATTGAGAGCCAGGATAATCATCCCGGCCCTGGCATAACCTGACCCGGGGTCGGTTCGATACTCGTGGATTCCACCCGGCGCTCCCATTATATGGACAACAGCCGGGAAAGGCCCCCGGCCTTCCGGTACAGTCAGCCAGCCGAACATCCGGGAACCCTCGATACAGGCCAGGCTCACCAGGTAGCGTTTCGCCCCGGCGACTTCATTCTCTGTCACCCGCCTAAGGGTGGCATCGATCGGGATTCGCAGAAGTTCCGCTTGTCCCTGGCGCCAGAACCGCTGGAAATCCGGGGGTAGAATGTTTGTCGGCCTTACAGCCTGCGGGTCGAAACCACAGGCTGAGGCCTGCCTCAGGGTATCTGCTCCGGCTATTAACAGAAGGTCGAGCCTGAGAAAACCCGGACGTTCCATGCCGTGGGCTAGCTTTATACTGCCGCCGGTTGTTTGGAGTTCACCCTGTTCCAGCCGGCGAGCCTTGTCCTCGCTGAAAGCATAGCGCAGTAAAAAGGGGCGGGAGGTCCGGCCAGGATTGGCAATATTTACACTGAATACAGCCGTATCGCCAAGCTGATAAAGACAGTCAGCCCGGTCAGGAAAGACCTCCAGCCGGATTTTTCCCTCGTTCTTTGCCGCCCGGGCTGGATAGAAAGAAAAAACGACCATGATGATTAGCAGCAGGCAGCGGATAATAAGCAGCATTTTTTTGCCTCGAAGTTGAAAAGAAAGGAATGATTTAACTTAAACCAGCAGTCCCGGTTCTCACTGTTCCCAGCCCAGCCGCTTTTTCTCGGCGCGCACGTGAGCTGTCACTTTTGCGAAAGTATCTGTCCAGAACCTGTCCCTGTTGGCATCCAGATAGGCCAGCAGTTGACTGTGCGCCTGGCGCGAGACATTCAGGTTGTGGCCTCCGCCGACGCCGTGGAAAACGAATACCACCATGGTGCCTGCCTTTGCCGCCCTGTCTGCAACAGCGATCATCTCTTCCCCGGTCACTTCCTTGGCCGACCAGGCCGGGACAAGGTATAAATCCAGGGAGCGTATGTCCGGGACTATATCTCCGCCGGCACGCGCCGCTGTGAACAGGGGCCTGATCTGTTCCACGAAAGACTCGCCGCCTGCCTCGTGGTCGTAACAGGGATAGGCAAGGGTGCGCTCGAGTCTGCCATCCACAGCCTGGAGCAGGGTGTTCGCTATGCTCAGTTCGGCGACTATTTTCCGGATCGTATAATTTTCCAGCGCGTCTTCAGGGGGAACCCATTCATACACCTGGCCGTCAGGCCGGCTGCGGATACAGGGATGAAAAAGCGTATGGTTTCCGAGCTCGTGGCCCCTGCGGGCCAGGGCCCGCCATTCATCCATCCTGCGGGCCAGGGACTCTGAGGAACCGGGGACATAGAACGTTCCTCTCAGGCCTGCCTGCTCGAGGTCACAAGCTACGATGTCCAGGTGCCCGTCGATACCGTCGTCATAAGTCAGGCAAACAGCGGCCCGGGCTCCACCCGGCCAATGGAAGGTTTTTTCTGGGTTCATGTCGGCCCTCTCGGTTTGCGGACTGCTTATCAGGCAAAACAGATAAATAGTGCTCAACAGTTTAATGTTTCTGACCATCACTGCTCCTCTTTATATATTTTATTTCTGAGATTCGCAATATGAACCATCTCAGTTGTTCAATCCTGTCTTACGGATTCTTTCAGACAGGAATAAAAGCTTTGAATGTCAGGCTGATTCGGCAATGTCTTTAAGAGTGCCGTCAATACATTTCAATGTTTTGCCAATCAATTCCTGATTGGGAATGACGATTCCCTGGAGTTCGGCTTTCAATTCTTCCAGTTCTTTTGCATAGTTTTTACGGTCATCCGGGGACATTCTGTCCCTGAGGTAAACCGGAGGACCCGGCGCAGCGGGATTGCTCTTCCAGATCAGCGGTTCGAGCGAGATACTGCCGCTCCCGGCCTTGAATCCGGCTCTGGAAAAATATGCTTCCTCCCCGCGCTTGAATAACTCGGCCAGAGCCTCCAAATCTTTGCCGGCCGCTCCATAGACAGCGCTGACAGCCTGGGCAAGCGCTTGCTCAGGCGCGGTGGAGGGAGAGGCAAGGATTTTTGCGCCTGTGCGCCAGGAGACTTCCTCGACAGGGTTGGCGAACGGGCGGTAGAAATATTCGCAGGCCAGCCCGCCATCTTTCCATAGTTTCCTGAGAGACCGGGCCGACCCGAGACCGCAGGGGAGAAACCAGCGCAGCCGGTCCCAGTGCTGCGGAGGCTCGAGAAAGACCCCGCCCAATGAGCCGAAGGCGCATTCCAGCCCGGATATGATCCCGGCCCTGCGTCCTGTTTCCGCTGACAATTCTTTTACCTCAACCATGTAATCCACCGCCCTGGAGATTTCCCTGATATGCTCGAATGCGCTAGGCTCATCCACGCGCAGGCCCCAGGAGGCCTGGCCGATTATCCAGTCCGGCCGGTTCGATCTGATATATTCCGCAGAGCGGGTCAGAATGAGAGCGTGGTGTTCGGCAGGGGATAGCTTGCTGCATCTGGGGCATTGGCATCTGCCCTGATCCGCTGACTGCATGCTGATTCCGTCAAGCCCCCACCCGGGCTCCATGTGGAAATCGAGCACCCTTTTCTGCCATTCCCAGGCCTGGTCGCTGAAAGCGCACATTACCTCCTGATCTCCGGATGATACGCCCGGGACCTTTTTTATTACCTCCTCGAATCCCCAGGAATAGATCCCTACCCCGGCAAGGATTTTCAGCCCGCGTTCGTGGGCTGCATTGACAAAAAGCTTGAGCTTTTCCGCCCGGGAGCTGTCGATAATATTCTCGAAAGGCACCGGCCAGGCCCTTGAAATGAAAAGGCCCCAGGCGCAGTTGCAGTTCATGCCGAGCTCAGCTTCTGCCTCCAGATACCGCATCTGGTCTTTGAGGAGCTGTTGATCCCACAGGATACAGGGCCACTTTTCGTATGGAGTTGGCTCTGAGGCCAGGTCGCGCAGCCAGCCCACGGAAACCCTGTATTGGAAAGAGTCCCGGGCTGCGGCTGGTTCAGCCGCTTTCTTTTGCTGGCCGCAGGATTTCAGGGCCAGGGAGCCGAGTCCGGCTGCGGACAGCTTCAGCAGCTCCCGCCTGCTGATTGTTTTGGGGGTTGAATCATGGTTCATTTTGTCCATGGGCCTTTTTTGAAGGAAAGAAATTTAATCGAAAAGAATTCCCCGCAGCTTGCTGCGGAGTAAACGGCCCCTTAAGCCAACCGTAGGGGCGACCGGCGGTCGCCTGGGGGCGGGGGGTGAAAATAATCATTACCAACCTTATGCTACCTCGCGGCTTGCCGCGGGGTAGTTCATTGCCTGAATCGCAGTCATAACAAGACACACATTGCCAAGGGACAACTGAGAACAGATGATGTTTTATCCTTAAGAACTTAATAAAAGAGATCGACCAGGGGAAAATATTTTTGCAGGGTTTAATAGCGATAGGAGGAAAAGAGGTCAGGCCGCTAAATATTCATTCCAGCCACTCCCTTACAGGCTCCGGGCTAAAAAAATAAAATGCAATAAAATCAGCGAACTGCGAAAAACAGGCTGCGGGTCACAGAGTTAGGTTCTCTATCAAATTCACCGCTTAACACATATCCAATTCCCCGGCCTGTCTCCTGCTCACAGGTCCAGCTCAAAGCTCTGTCCGTATTCAGGAACGACTACATCCCACTTGAATTTCTGGCGTATCCTGTCAGCAAGGGCAGAGGAGGATTCCGGCTCGCCGTGCACGATAAAGGTTCTTTTCGGTGGGCGGTTGAAACCCATCAGCCAGGCGAGCATCTCGTTCGAGTCCGGATGTCCGGAAAAACCGGAGATGTTTTCGATTTTAGCATTGACCGCAACATACTGGCCGTGGATTTTTACCGATTTCTCGCCTTCCAGAACTGACCTGCCCCGGGTTCCCTCAGCCTGGTAGCCGATAAACAAAATCGTATCTTCGGGGTTGGGCAAGCGGTGGATCATATGGTGAAGGATCCGGCCGCCGGTCACCATGCCGCTTGCGGAAATGATAACCGCCCGGCTTTTCCTTTCATTGATCGCCTTGGATTCGCTGACTGTCTTGCAGTATTCAAGCTGCTTCGGATGAAAGATCCTTTTTCCCTTGATTGTCTGCACTCTGCTTGTCAGATCAAGCTCGGAGATGTGTTTTTCAAAAACCCCCGTGGCCTCGATTGACATGGGAGAATCCAGATAGATCGGCAAACTGCGGATCTCACCCTGTTCTTCCAGCTCCCGGAGCATGTATAACAAGGCCTGCGCGCGGCCCACTGAAAAAGAGGGAATCAGCAGCACGCCGCCTCTTTTGACACTTTCATTGACTACCCGGGCAAGCTCCCCGGATGCGGATACATTTTCGTGCAAACGGTTTCCATAGGTGGACTCCATTACCAGATAATCCACATTGAATGCCTGGACAGGATCACTCATCAGCGGCCGGTCAGGCCTGCCGAAATCTCCACAGAAAAAAATCTTTTTAGATTTGCCGTCATCAGCGGTCTTGATATCGATGAATGAAGAACCCAGGATGTGCCCGGCGTCCTTGAGCTTGACTCGTATATTGCCGCCGAGATTATAATGCTCTCCGTAATAAAGAGGCGAAAATAGCGACAGCGCCTGTTCGGCGTCAGCCAGAGTATAGAGGGGCAGGGCCTCTTCATGTTTGGAAAAGCCCTTTTTATTCGCCCATCTGGCATCTTCCTCGTGAAGGTGAGCGCTGTCTCTGAGCAGGATTTCGCAAAGGTCGCGGGTGGCGTAAGTGCAGTGGACGGTGCCGGAAAACCCCTCCTTGCAAAACCGGGGCAGGTACCCGGAATGGTCGATATGGGCATGTGTCAGAAAAACCCGCTCTATATCTTGGGGAGGAAAAGGGAACGGCTCCCAGTTTTTCAGCCGGTTTTCTTTCAGCCCCTGGAATAAGCCGCAGTCAATGAGCATTGTGTTGCCTTGCACATCCAGGAGGAACCTTGAACCGGTTACAGTTCCGGTAGCGCCTAAAAATGTTATCTTTGACATGGGGATTCTCTTTTGTTGAATCAAGTTAGAGAGTAATTTCCGGTGCTTTCTGGATTGCCGGGGCTAAAGCCGGGCCATTTGTGAAATTATGTGTTGAAAAATCAACAATTTACGGAATACGGGATGGGGTAATATAGCACAATTCGTAGCCTGAAGGCAACCGTTTTAAACGGATTAAAAAAATTACTGAAAACTTTCGCCAGAAAAAAATTTTTTTAAAAAAAATTCGTCTTTAATGATTTGACATTTGACCTGAAAGACAACCCATTTTCAAGCCTTAACTTGCAGGTTTGAATTTTGCGAAGGACGGGATTTTTTAACAAAATTGAATGCTTCATTTGGACTGGACAAAATGCATACTGATGTATATCTTTAAAATAGTACAAGCTGAAACAATCAGACTTTTGACACTAACTGACAGGATGGCCTTGTACCGCGGCTTTGCCGGGTTTTGAGTTTCAGCCTCTCTCTTCTTGTTTAAATAACCTTTTTTCAAAATGAGTAATATGTGGAGCGTTGATTTTTCATGCTAAATGTGACATTTTACGATACCTCGTAAGGGGGTCAGTTCCTGTCTGATGAATTAGTTCCGGGAAAAGCTAAGGTTCGGTTAACAGTAGAGATGATTTAATTGTAAGATTGATTTGTTTTCGGGTGATGGGAAAAATTTTGTAAATAAATTTTTTACCTCTTTTATGTCAAAGGGGTTCCAGATGGCGCCTCCAGCAAAGAAAATCTTACTTGATATCGGGTTAAGTGCCATGGGAGGGGTATTGGCCTTCCCCTTAGCGCATGGCTTCATTTATATGCTTGGTTCTTTTTACAGTATCCCGAGCGGAATAGCGACTGTCATTTTTGTCACCACATACACAGGTTTAGTCGTTGTTTTTGTCTACAGAATCTGGGATGATATAAGAGCTCTGACAAGCGATGTAAGAATATTTATAATTTATAATCAAAATAACTACATATCCCCCGAGACAGTCCTTCCGCCGTCTTACCCGATGTTATACGATGAGGAAACCTATGAATTATTCCAACGGCTGTTGTGTGGCTTTCCTCCAGAATATACTGTTATAAAATTAAACAGATTATTCTTTTTGGACAGTCTTTCGAGTCTTCCTGATCCAAAGCTCCAGGAGCTGGTAGATAATCAAAAGGCATTTTCGCAACTCTTAGCCCATTTGAAAAAAGATGATTGCATAAGAACCGACGGTTATTTCTTTACCATCCAACTAGCCAGTTGGGATGCAAAAAGAAAAGAAATTACGAAAGATAATTCGGAATTAAAAAAATGGATGGAGGTTGCAAACCAACTCATAGAGCAGAATAAAAGCGGGAGTGAAATACCCGGCAGCCCTGGTGCGGAGTAATTCAATTACGATCTGTCCGGACTCGGAAAAGAAAGACTTCCTAAGAGATAGTCAAGCAGCGTGAATTTTGTTCCCCGGTAAAACTACAAAAGGCGTAATCCCCATAGATTACGCCTTTTACGCTTTCATGGTGCCGAAGCCGGGATTCCATCGGGAGGTCTGAAAGCCAGTATTTTCAGCAATTTAAAAAGTATAGGTTGCGGATAATATGTCACGATCTGCAACCTATACGCAACCATTTTCCATGATTTGCAAAAGAAAGAAAAAAACATTTGGAAAAGCTGAAGAAATTAGCCTGTATTATTCATAAAATTTAGTAGAAAGGAACAGGCTTTCGGTCTTTCAAGCATTTGCTCTGGACTGGACAAGAAGTCATAAGTTTAAAAACCTCTGGTGATCATTCCTAGAAATATTCTGAATTCTGACTCCTGAATGGTTATCATAAAACCCTAATTATAAACGAGAACTGTCATCGGTGATGTACAACGTGCATGTACTGTCACTAACATATTTAGCCAGACCTGTACTCGTGGCAAAATAGAGAGTGCCGCTCAGGCTGGTTATTGATCTGACAGGGTTAGCAAGCTGGAGGGTATCAAGCAGGATATCAAACGATGTCCACCCGGAAGTCGTAGTCTGCGGATAAATCTGGGAAACGAAAGCAATCGAAAGTTAATGAAACCATACGATAACCCTAATAAATCTCAACTTTAAGGCCATAAATAACTATCCTTTTTATACGTAACTTGCCAAATAAACTGTTCTTACAATTATCCATAATATAATTAAATTGATCCTGTGATTCAAGAGAACGGCCTAAATTGATTGTATATTGTAAATAAAAACGAAAGAATTTGAAAGAATCCAAAAATAAATGAAGTATTAAGGAGTATTAAGGAGTGTTAAGCGCTATCAGAAATTTTGATATTGATTCGAGGTTTAGTTTTTTACCCTAATCCAGCATAGCCTTTTGTTAAGAGTTTTTTATCACGTATTCATCGAGATTTCAAAGGAAAGATAGGCCCATAAAGAAAAAGTGAAGAAATAGTAAGTTCCAAAAAGCTACTATAACCAATTGGAAAGGTATTAAAGGACTGATTTCGAGATTTTTAAGCGCAATACTCCCTGGATTGTACGAATTCTTTTTAAACTCTATGAGAAAGCCAAAATCCTTTTTCTACACAGGAACAAATCCTTTAACCACGGGTGCCCGCGTGGCACTTTTAAAACCTTTTTTCGAGCATGCCTGCTCAAGACACCGCCGATCTGGAAGAGCCGGTATCTAATGGTTTTTGCCGTGCTCCTGGCCCATTTGGCCGGCAGAAACAAAACTTTCAAGATAGTCATTAACGAATGGGCTATCGTGCCAAAAGCAAACCAGATACGATTGGCGTTGTAGTCTGAACAGGGTAACAAAGAAAGTCCGAAACCACTTCCGACTTCCTTTATTCCATTTTCTACTCTGGCATGGCGCCGGTGGCGTTTTAAAAGCCAATCCGGATTACCCGTGGTCTGATTGGTTACAAAAGCATGAAATTTATAGGTGGTACCAAAAATGTCCTCACCCTTGATCTTACGCACCACGATGTAGCGGTAAGGCTTGGCCCAGCCAGTAGGCTGGTAGTATAACTGTACCACCTCTTCGCCTTTATCTCCAAAGGGGTGCCAGTTTTCCTCTGGCTGGGAGTCAATCTCTGCTCTAAGAGCAGTGGTGAGATCGGCGGCGATGCTGAAAGTCATGCTCTTGGACTCACAATACGCTACCACATCTTTGTCATAGCAGGCAGAGTCAGAGCGAAAATGCAGCTTTGTTCCTTCAGGGATTACTGTCAAAGCATGATCCAGTAGTTTGGTTACTCCTGCACCCGGATGAACGTTAGCTGGCCTAAAATCATGAGCCAGGAGCAAACCCAGCTCGTCTGCAAACAGAAGAAAAGGCTGAAAGCCAACTTTTCCATTGTAGGCCATAGCTACACCCTGACGCTTTTTGCCGCCGGATTCCACAATGAAGGCATCCGCATCTAAAGTCAGAAAAGGATACTTTTTTCTGTACAGAAGTTGCCGGTTTATTTCATCTTGAACTTGCTGCACAGCAGAAAAGACTTCTTCTCTGTCAAATCGCCGGAGGAAATCGCCTACTGTGGTAGAATGAGGAAAAGGGCTTCCAGAGACTACTTCATCGAGGCGAATCTTGTCTACATCCTCAAGGGATTCTCCTCCGGCCAGAAAAGTGAGGATGATTGTCATTGCCATCTGGTATTCGTTATACCCGCTCTTTCGAATCTTGACTTTGACATTTTTATTGAAAAGTTCTTCTAATCCTAAAGAGTTGGCTACTTCCAGGATGGTCGGAAGTCCTCCTAAAGAGGTAAGCGAAAGGTCACATACTTCATATTCAATAATTGGTTTTCTCTGCGGTTTCCGTCCCATATTCTGCACCTGTTGGGTGAAAGGAATAACCATAAAAGAATTTGTGTATGTAACCTGATTTATTAGCTTTACATAACTCTTTCAAGAATAATTTTCCCCTTATCGCTGGATTAGGGCTATAGGTTCCATTCCTGCGAGGCTCACCAGTTATTTTCAATAACTTACAGATAATTGTTGTTACTGTTGACAGTTGCTCTGTGTATCAACTGTGACAAAACTGTAACACAGAAATCGTGAGAGCCTTGCTATTCAAAGCCCTGATAGAATTACCATCTGGGGCTTTTTATTAAACTTAGCCTCTCGTCCACAACTATTCAAAAACCGTTTTTGGACAAGAATGATTTGCCTCTAGAAATGCTTTCAACTATATTAAGTTAGCAAAGTTATCCATAGAATCAGTTTTTCATCTCTAGCCTGCGTCTATGGTTTCCTGCTCTCGTCGGAACCTTTGTCTCATGTTGAAGTCCTTTCCTGGAAACAGCCAGTTCAATCTTTTCCTTCTGGCCTTGGCAAGTTTTCTTCTCTCATCCAGCGCAGAAGCCACGACCATCAGTTACACTAACTGGCGCTTTTTCAATGCCTCGGACGGGATGGGGGAGTCCGGGGCGAGCTATGTCACCCTGGGATCCGACGGCAGGATTTGGGTCGCCCATGGAATGGAAGACAAACTGAGTTGGCTGGACGGATGGCCGACAACAGATGGAAAGTTTGTCCGCACTCTTCCCAGTCCGGGTGAAGATTTAAAGGTTTATGAAAGCTGTTCGGGGCAGCTCTGGTCCCTTTATGCCAACGGGATTCAGCTTTTCTCCGGCGGGAAATGGATCCGTTATCAGATAGATGAAATCAATGTCTCGTTCTCGGCAGATATCCAGTTCAGAACTGTCATCCCGTTCCTCCCCGGCGGACAGGATCAGGTATATTATCTTCTGCCTGACCGGCTAATGATGTTCAACGCCGCGAACGGCAAGAAAGAGAATGTCAAAAGAGCCGTCGAGGCCAACATAGGCCGGTTTATCGACATGATCGCCGCCCGGGACGGTGGTATCTGGATCACAGGCCAAAAAGGGATCGCTAAGCTAAGTCCGGTGTCCGAAAGTCCCGCCTGGAAATGGAGCGAACATCTTCTCGACAATCTGGGTGTGGAAAATTTCCGGGCGCCGATCGAAAGCGTAAATAAAGAACTGTTCCTCATTGGGGTAGATCAACGGCTGAAGAAAAGAGTGCTGATTAATTTCGACGGGGCAAAAGGGCAGGTAATCCGGGACTACGCTGGAGAGGTGGTGAGGGGTTGGTCCGATCTGGAGGGAAATATCTGGATCTGGAAGGAAAGGAACTCGCTTTTTCTGTTACGGAATGGTAGAAAGGAGGTCCAGGAGAATGTAGAAATCCTCTCCGGCGATTTTCATGACGTTGCTGTCGAACCAAACGGGGTTTTCTGGTTGACAACTTCGCACGGCTTGGCCAGATATGCGCCCTCGATCTGGAGGACACAGCCCGAGGTCCAGAAAATAAAAGAAAGGGTCCATGCCATCCATGAAGACGCGAAAGGAGGATTGTGGTTCGCGGCAGTCCATAACCTCATCCGCTTCCAGGACGGGCAATGGGAAATATTTCCCTTGCCGGGGAAGCTGGAGACACAAACCTTTTTCACCCAGTCAGTGTGCTCTTTGCCGGATGGCCGCATCGCTATCGGCACAATACCTTATCACAATTTCCTGCTCACTTTCCATCCGAAAACCGAGCAGTTCGAGATCGTACCGCACCTGGTCCGGGATTCTCTCGGCATAAGCTCCAGTCGGTTTGTCGGCCTTATCGCGCCCAGGCGGGATGGCACGATCTGGGTTCAGACCTTGACTCAGGTAGATTCGATGGATTTCCGCCTTGAGATCTTCGATGGGAAAACGTTCATACCTTTTCTGGACTTGGGGAGAAACTGGGATATCGGCAATCTCCGCTATCTTTTAGAAACTGAAAACGGCGACCTGTGGATCGGAGGACAGAAAAATCGCGGCCTGGCCCTTTACAGAAACGGTAAATATAAGAACTTCAACGTGGATAAAGATTATGCTGGTAGCGGGGTGTTCTGCCTTTATGAAGCAGAAGGAGGTAAAATCTGGATCGGCGGGAGAGACGACATTCTGGAGTATGATGGAAGACACTGGTCAGTCATGCTTTCGAATCTTTCCAGTGTCCGTTCTATTATAACCAGCCGGTACAGCGGTATCCTGGCCGTTTCCGGAACAGGCATCCACAGATATGTCAACGGCTCTTGGGTTACGAATACTATCGAAGACGGGTTACCTAATACTGCCGCTTTCAGTATCTTAGAGGACAGTCGGGGCCGGCTTTGGGCCGGTACCATAAGCGGCCTGAGTCTCTATCATCTTGAAGCGGATACTGATCCACCGCAGACAATTATTTCGGCGGCGAAAAACCTGGCCGAAACACCTCCGGACGGGGAGGTCCGGCTGATTTTTTCCGGATTAGATAAATGGAAGCAGATCCGAGCCGACCGCCTTCTGTTCTCCTACCGACTGGATGACAGCGATTGGACCCCGTTTAAGACCGGTAATGTCGCCATATTCAACAAGTTACCTTACGGAAAGCACCATTTCGAACTCCGGGCTATGGACAGCAACATGAATTACACCCCGGAACTGGCGAGTTTCGATTTTACGGTTCTGCTCCCTTGGTACAAGGAGACAGGCTTCCAGATTGTTGCGCTAATTGGTGGGATAGTAATAATTTTCCTTATTGGATTTGCTACCTATCGTCACATTGCTCAGGAAAAACTTGTCACCCAGCGTACCAGAGACCTCCAGCAGGCAAACATCACCCTGAAAAACAAGCATTCGAAGCTGGAGTCCATGCTCATGGACAAAAGCTTCCTGGTCGAGATTGCCTCGAACCTGAACTCGACCCTCTCGACTATAGAAGACATAATCAGGGTAATGCGGCTGATCCATGAAAAAATGGAAATAGACCTGCTTTTTATCTTCGATATTGTTCAGGAAAATGAAAATGTATTTTATCCAAGCCTGTTTCTTTCGCCCGACAAAGTGCTGACATATCAGGAAATTCCGAGCCGGTTTTATACCTTTTCGTCGGAGCTGCTCCACCAGCTCAAACAGTATGGGATATTTGTCTTTTCCCGTTCCTGTCAATCACCTGGATATCATAGCGATTATTTCGCAGAACAGACTTTCGAATCAGCTTGCCTGTTCCCGCGCTTAAGGCTGAAGAAGGGGATTATCGGATTGATCGGCTTCGGTAAAATAAAATCCTGTGAATGGAAGCCGGATGAGTATGAATTGTTGAAGGCCGCCGCCCATATGATTGGAAATGCCTGGAATATTTACCAGGAGTTCTATGGCCGCCTCGAGGCGGAAAAAAAGCAGGCCGAGGCGCTGCAGATGGCCGAGAAAGCCTCGCGCATGGCAGCCATCGGGGTAATGGCTGCTGGTATTATCCACGAGATCAACCAGCCGCTTAATGTTATCAGAATAACCGCTGATTCGATCGTTCTCTGGGACGAGGACAATAACAGCATCCTGCCGCAGAAGTTCAGGGAGAGAATGATCAAATTGTCGCAAAGTGTGACCAAAATCGACGAGATTATCCAGCACATGCGGTCTTTCTGGGTCTCGCCGGAACATATCTTGCCTGAGACTTTTGATCTGAACGAGGGAATCAATAACGCCCTGTCTCTTATCGACCGCCAGTTATCCGCCCATGGAATCGAGCTGGCAATAGAGCGAGCGGATTCACCCCTGCTTATCCGGGGGAATCGCATCCATCTGGAACAGATTATCATCAACCTGGTGATCAACTCCATTTATGCCTTGGATGCCACGACCAGGAAAGATAAAAAAATAATTATTCGCTCTCATCAAGAGAATAATATCGCTCTGGTCGAGGTTCAGGACAATGGGATAGGGCTTCCGCAAGGGGCGGAAAACGATATTTTCGATCCCTTTTTCTCGACCAGAAAACCCGGCGAGGGAACCGGCCTAGGCCTGGCGATAGTCAAGAGATTCACCGAACGCATGGGCGGAACTATCGAGGCCAGAAACAATGATCTCGGTGGGGCCACTTTCACTTTACGCCTATCAATAAAACAAACGGAGTAAACTGGAAGGAAAAAAGATGAGAATACTTTTGGCCGATGATGACGATCTCTGCCGGGAAAGCCTGTCCGATTATCTGGTGGACCAACTGAGCCATCAGGTAACCCAGTGCAATAACGGCCGGGAGGCTCTGGAGCTGTTCCAGCGGAATCCTTTCCCCCTGGTACTGGCCGATATACGCATGCCCAGCTTGGACGGAATTGATCTGCTGCATGAATTGAAAGCCCTGCCCCAGAGCGGAAGTTCAGACATAGTCATAGTCACCGGATATGGCTCCCTGTCCACTTCTATTGACGCACTGCGAGCCGGGGCATACGACTATCTGCTCAAACCCATTAATCTGCTGGAGCTCAAAGCACTTGTCGGACGGGTAGCCGAACACCAATCGCTGATAATGGAAAACCAGGAACTTACCCGTCATTTCCAGGAGAAAGTGGCCGAAGCGACCCAGGAAACTGAATCAAAACTCAGACAGATACAAAAAGCGTATGCCGAAACTGTGGGACCGGGCAGGATAGGTATCTTCTCCCAGCGAATGTGTGAGGTGATAGCTCTGGCCGAACATCTGCACGAGGACCGCTCGGTGCCGGTTTTGATCGAAGGAGAGACGGGGACTGGAAAAGAAGTGGTCGCCCGCCTGATCCATTACGGCCATGGCGAGGAGACCTCCAATTTCGTCTCCATCAACTGCTCCGCTATCCCACCCGGCCTTTTCGAAAGCGAACTTTTCGGTTATGAGGGCGGAGCATATACCGGCGCCAGGAAAAAAGGTTCACAAGGAAAACTTGAGTTAGCTCAGGGAGGCACGCTTTTTTTGGATGAGATAGGCGACTTGCCTTTGGAGTTGCAGCCCAAGCTGCTTCGTTTCTTCCAGGAGCGGGAAATCTACCGGGTCGGCGGACTGAAAAAGATCAAGCTCGATGTCCGGATAATCTGTTCCACCAACCGGAACCTGGCCAGGATGGTCGATGAAGGGCTTTTCCGCCGGGACCTCTTTTTCCGTCTCAACCTGGGCTGGATTTACGTCCCCCCGCTGCGCCAAAGACGGGAAGCAATCAAGCCCCTGGCGCAAATGTTCCTAAAGCAGTTTACCGAGGAGAAAAAGCGCCGCTTCAAATCCATACAGCAGCAAACAGTGGAGATCCTGGAAAACCACCAGTGGCCCGGAAATGTACGCGAGTTGCAAAACGCCATCGAACGGGTGGTCCTTCTTTATGATGATGTCGAGATCAGGCCGGAACACTTGCGCTTTCTCACCGCGGGTGACATGGATTATTCAACTCCCAGGCATCCGGAAGGCATAAGACATTCGTTGGTAATTATCTTTACTAAAGATGCTATGGATTTGAAAGCCGTAGAAAAGTCAATTATCGAGAAAGCTTTGCAGATGTTCGAAGGCAATAAGACTCGAACCGCCGCCTTTTTCGGAATCTCCCGGAACGCACTACTTAGGAAAATAAAAAGATCCTGAAATTATCCAGCCTGTCTCTTTCATTCCTCGTTCAATTTTATCGCTGCTTCGAAATCAGACATGCCAAAAGCGAACACTGCTCCAAAAGCGAACACCATGTTTATTTCTTATTCACTCTAACTCTTTATTTTTTTAATACTTAATTCTTAACTTCATCTTTATCAGCTCTGGCATTTTTCTTGTTCTCTTCTCCAGTGTTCCTCTGAAATTGAACCCCCAGGTTTTAGCTTGAAAAGCACTCTGCCAGGAATATTGCCTGGAAGATGAATTTCATTATTTCATCCCTTGTCAAGTATAGAGAGCATCAATCCAAGCTGGGAACGCATTGAACATTCTTCTTCTAGACGACGACCTTGATTCTCTGGAGAGTCTGAGTGTAGCCTTAGACTCGAAAGGCTATCTCAGGAGGGAATTCAGTGATCCCGAGACCGCGGTTGAAGCCTACCGTTCTGGTGAATTCGATGTCGTGATCACCGATTTCAGGATGCCTCGAATGAACGGGATCGAAGTTCTCAGGACTATCCGGGGCATAGATCCTGAAGCCTATGTCATTATTATTACTGCTTATGCTGATACCGAAAACGCTATAGCCGCGGTCAACTATGGGGCCTATGCCTTTCTCTGCAAGCCGCTGGATATAAAGTCGCTTTTGCATACTCTCCATCGAATCGAGAGCAAGATGAAGATTGAAAAGGGAAAATAATATCAGGATTTTAAGCAATCATTGAAAAATCACTCTTTTTCACTTTCTCTTTTCCCGTTTTCACCAAAAACCGAAAGGAGGAACACATATGAAGCAAAACCGGATGCGAAGTCATAAGGTTGTAGGAATTTCCAATTTTAAATGGGGGGTTTTATGCAACAAAAAGCATTTGTTCGAGTAGCTCTGATTCTTGCTGCCTTCTCGACCGTACTTACGTTGAATCTTTTGGCCCAGCTTGCCACAGGCAAGATCGAGGGAATTGTGCGGGACAAGGACACCGGCCAGCCCCTTCAGGGAGTTCAGGTTCAGGTCAATGGGACTCGGCTTGGAAATATTTCAAACGCTGACGGATATTATTTTATTCTGAATGTTCCTCCCGGCCGGAGAGCGCTCACTTTTAACTATACCGGATACCAGAAAGTCACGGTGGAGAACCAGTTGATTATGGCCGGCCAGACTTCTACGGTCGACTGCTCATTGAGCTCCACCGTGGTTCAGCTGGAAGGGATAACGGTAGAGGCTGAGTCCGACCCCCTGGTTCCCAGGGATAAAACGGTTTCCAAGACTCGACTCAGTACTGAGTATATGTCGGAAACGCCTGCCAACAACCTGAATGATTTGTTGGTCATGGAGGCCGGTGTACAGACCGGTGGCGCTGACGCTCTGGCTCGCGGTCTGCGGATCCGTGGCGGTAGTGTGGGCCAGGAAGGTATGATTGTCGACGGTGTGATGGTTCGGAACTTTACCGCCGACCCTGCCACCCTGGGCAGCGGGTCCTCCGAAGTAGGTCAGAATACATTCGATACCACCCCTCTGGATTTTTCGGTCGAATCGGTAGAGGAAGTGGATATCATCACCGGCGGGTTTCAGGCTGAATATGGAAACGTCATGTCCGGTATTATCAACATAGTCACCAAGGAAGGCGGTCCCACTTTCAGGGGCGATGTGCGCTATACGACCGATCAGATCAATCCCCGCAAAGCTGATTACGGCTACAACCAGTTGCGGGCGGGTGTGAACGGGCCGGTTTCAATTATCCCGAACATGTATTTCAGCGCTTCCGGGGAGCTCAAAGGACAGGCTGACAGGACTCCGACTCATGCCGACGAGGGGTTCCGTGGTGTGAACCAGGACTTCGTTGACCGTCTCAACAGGGCCGTGGCCAACGATCCTGTGCTGGGCAAAGAGGTGTCGCCTTTCACACTTGAGGGTTTCCAGACTGCAAGGGCGTTCTACGATTCTAAGACCGGTAAGAGCGCCTCGCTGTTCACTCCCGGCAACCCGGTCCGCCTGCCGGACAACTGGGGCGATTTCACCCAGCTCTCGGCCAAGTTGACCTACTCTCCTCTGCCCGGGCTGAAACTGCTGGTAACTGAAAACTGGTCGCGCGACCAGTACACTTACCCTCCGGGCGAGGGTAGCGGCGACTACTTCCAGAACGGGATTTTCACTCCCGATGACGAGGGCTGGAAGTTGAGCCCTTATTTCCTGAGAGGAGACCAAGAGCTCTATATCCCTCAGGGCCGCGCCCGCCGGACCAAGGCCAACAACCTGCTGTTCGGCGCAGACTTGGAATTTCTGCGCACCACCGAGAGGAGCGCCAACTTACAGTTCCGCTACAGCAGGCTGCATACTAACGAGGTGAACAATAGTATGCTCGAGGTGAACTACGACCGGAGTACATTCATGGGCTGGAATCCCCATGACATCCGCTTCGAGGTGGAACAGTACCCGGGACGGACCGGCCCCGGAGCCGATATTGAGTTACGCGCACAGTTGATGCCGGACGGTGCAAACCTCTACAAGCCGGGCGTCAAGTACGAAACTCCGTTCGCGGTGTCCACTTACAACCCCTACACCCTTGAATACCGGTACCTGCGCGAATGGCAGAACAACTACAAGCTCGATTTCGACCTTCAGCTCAACCGCTACAACCGCGCTAAAGCCGGTATCCAGTACACCAATTTCGAGAACCACGCCTTCCGCATACGCGCCTTCAGCTCCGTGCGCGAAGAGAAGGGCTATGACTACCGGCCCCAGCTCTTCGGAGCCTACGTGCAGAACCGGACCGACCTGGGAGACTTCGTATTTGACTACGGTCTGCGCTTCGATTCTTTCCATCCAGTAGACAACTGGGGGATCAGCAATGCTGACCCGACAGGTCAGCATGTGACCGTGAAGAACATGCATTCCTGGTCGCCGCGTTTTGACGTGGGTTTTCCGGTCACGGACAAGTCACAACTGCGTTTCTCCTACGGCGTCTTTACCCAGATTCCCAATTTCAGCCTCATATACAGCTACGTTGAATTCGGCGGCATGCGCAATCCCGGCGACCTCGGATTCCAGAAGACCGACGCTTACGAGGCTGGCCTGAGTTACCTGCTCGGTCCGCAGATGGTGGTGGACTTCTCGGCCTATTACCGGGATGTGGAAGGTCAGGTGACCAGCCAGGATTTCTTCCGGGATTATGTCCCCAATGTCCTCGACTACCGCATCAGGAACTGGTTCTGGGGCTATACGAACCGTGGCATGGGAAACACCAAGGGCATCGATGTCAAACTGAGCCGGAGATTCTCGAACAATCTGGCTTTCAACGTGATTTACACCCTGCAGTTCGCCCGGTTCATGACCACGGGCGGCTTGAGTTACGATCCCATCTCGGACCTAACGATAGCTGCTCCGGACGAGCTGACCCCGTTCAACGGAGACCGGGCGCACCAGCTCACTCTGCAGGTGAATTACGGTTTCCCGGAAGATTTCATGGCCGGGAAGCTCTCAGGGGAAATCCTGAAGAATTTCAGGGCTTATGGCATCTACGTATTGCAGAGTGGCGAACCCACCGGCACCAGGAGCCGCGACCGCTGGTACAACGATCTTTCGCTGCGGTTGGCCAAGGATTTCTATCTGAGCGGTGGCAGGAAAATTTCCGTGTTCTCGGAGATTTTCAATGCCCTCAACCGCAAGAACTCGGTGCTCTACCCCAGGAACTACAGGCTGGATGATCCAAGTTACGCGGCTATCACCGGCGGCGTGGACCTGGTCTGGGAATCCCTGGGAGAGGATAACGACAACCGGGTCAGGTTCAATGCCGATTTCAACGGCGACGGAGTGCTGACCTCCAGGGAGGCCGCCATGGGACAGATGGCCTACCAGTTCATGAACTCCACCATGGACAAGCGTGCCTGGGGTCTTGCCAGGCAGATTCGAAGCGGGGTTAGCTTATCCTTCTGAGAACCATCGTCATTCATGGCTTGACGCCTGGTGACAGATTACTGTTGGAAATATCAAGTTACAGGAGATTTTTCTATGATACGAAGAAATTTCTTATTGTGTGTTCCCGTGGTCCTGGCCGTTGTGTTCGGCCTGCTGGCAACCTCGTTGTCAGCCGAACAGGTTCAGCAACGGTATTCCTCGGGTAACAACGTAGGACTTTCTGTTACTTTAGGCTGGGGCGGATTTGCGGGGCTTAACGGAACCTATAAGTCCCAGTTCCCAAGAAATTCAGGCAATTTCTTGGCCTCTGACCGTGGCCCGCTTTGGACAGGTATTGCCTGCCGGGACCGCAACGGCGACGGGTTGGCCGAGGACACCGTGGCGGTGGTGGACGGCGGCGCCGCCGTGGTCGGTGGTCAGTGGTCGATCGAGGCCGCGGATGTCATCTATGGTTTCGCCGCTGCCGGGATCGAGCCCAACAGCAGGATGGCGGACCTGCCGTACAACCAGGTCTATAGTTCACTCGACCCGGACAACCTCGCCAACTGGCCAGCGGAAGCCAGAGAGGGTAAAGACCCCAACGGAAGCCCGGTGCTCAAAGGCCGCGAGACCATCTTCGCCCATTACACCGATGTTATGGTTGCTTACACCAACCCGCCGATCGGGCTCTACGCCGGGATCAGCTTCTATTTCCTGGATTACGGCGACGCCAACAACATGGTTTTCGGTCATGTTTACTGGCAGAACGTCAGCGAGTACATGCAGTTCAACGCCAGCTATGGCAAGGGCAGTCTGGGCGCGGAACACCCGGACGGAATGGAGTGGAAGGGCATCATTATAGACCATCACCTCATGCAGCTTGGCTATGTTACCTATACTAATCACGCCGGCTGGGCGCTGCATTCAGCCAAGGGCATAATGATGCCTTTCTCCAAGGACCCCACCATTTCCACTTTCACGCCCCAGGAACCGTATCTGTGGGGGCTCAAACTGACGCGGCCGCCCCTGTGGAATGGTACGGAGCGTCCCTTTAACCATTTCCACGTTCAGACGCTCAGCTCGGAATTCGGCGTCAGTCCGGTTTTGGGCTCAATGGCCAGCTCTTTGCCCCACGGGACCAAATATTTGACCCTTAAAGGTGATTACGATTACGCCCCTTCTGTGACCAACCCATTCACCGGCAGAGTCGGACTCAAGGGCTATCCCGGCTACCTGGAGCCTTCCGATACCCGTTACAACCAGTGGATCTGGGGCGGCAACAACGCTAATACCATTGATATTTCGTTCGCCGAGATGAATGATTTCGCGCCGAGGGACACGGTCAGTTTCGATTTCGTTTATATGTTCACCTATCCCGGTGTCAGTCCGCTTGTGATTCCATCCTTCACTCTGGCCGAGATCGACAATCCGATGATGCAGACCGCTTTCGCCCCGATGGAGGACATGGCAGCGGCGGCCCAGGCGGTCTTTGACGGTGGGCTGGCCACTCCGGAGACTCCCGTGCCTCCATCGCTGACAATCGTTCCCGGGGACAGGCAGGTCACTATTACCTGGAGCGATGTCAATATCACAACGCCTGATTCCTTCTACTACGCTCTGCAGGAGCTCGACGCTGACCCGGAAGGCCATTACCAGGAGTTCGATTTCGCCGGTTACCGGCTCTACCGCAACTTCCGCGGTCCGAACAACTCCGGGGCCGAGCTGATCTACGACAGTGACCGAGAGGGCGTGCGTTTTTTCCATGTGGACAAGCTGAGTGATGATTTCCCGTACTATCGCATGAAAAACGGCCAGAAAGTCTGGTATTCCCTGGTGCCTTTCGACCTGAACTACTCGCCGGCAACCGGCGAGGCGTTCAGCCTGCCGGACCCGGCTGCGGCCAAGACATGGAACCAGTCGGGTTCGCGTCCGGGACGCACTACTGACGTAATCCCGCGTAGCGACGCTTCCAATTTCAAGCCGGCTTACGTGTCGGGTGTCGAGTTTTTCCCGGCCCTGGGAACAGTCCAGCCGATTTTCGCCTCGACGTACAATCTGGCGGGTGACGGCACTGGCAAGCTGATCGATCCGCCGGTGTATCTGGCGCCGTGGGCGGATATCTCGGTAACGCCAATCAACCCGGAAAAGCTTACATCGCAAGTGGAGGTCAATCTCGCCTGCGATTTTGGCAAGAGCGATTACGGGCCTTTCAACACTTACAATTATTCGCGGGCCAATATCAAGTTCCAGTTGGGCGCTGGCGATTTCACGGCCGAGACCGGGAACTTTCAAGGCTATGGCAACTACTCCGGCGGACATCTCGGAGATC
>DATKXY010000201.1:0-23864 GCA_035528795.1 archaeon
TCTTCTCCCAGACAGTTTGCTCGCTGCCGCGCCGCTTGCGTGGCTCGGTCAGGTAGCGCAGGGTGAGCAGGACGCCACTTTCCTTGACCGAGGTATAGACAGTGGGAGTGAGGACATTATAATGGATCAAGAACTTGGCGCTTGCTTCTTTCAGCTTTTTCTCCGCTTTATCGCCCGGATGCTCCGTATGCTTGTCCAAGATAATCTGCAAAATTTTTTTCGCTTTTTTCCAGTCGCTCTCGAAGGTAATTAAAACCGGTATCTCGTTCCAGATGTATTGGAACCCCTTGCTGTAATTAATCAGAGACTGGCTTAAAACGGTGCTGTTGGGGACATGGATAATGCGCCCAGTGCTTTGATCGGCCTCAACCCACCTGCCGATTTCCATGACCGTAAACTGGAAGGGCCGGATGTCTATCACATCTCCGGCGTTGTCTCCGATCTGTATACGGTCTCCCACGGCAAAGGGTCTTCTCCAGAGAATGAAAATCCAGCCCGCCAAGCTGCTCACCAAGTCTTTCAAAGCGATAGCCAGCCCGGCCGAGAGCAATCCCAAGAAAGTGGCTAAAGACTGCACCCCCTTGAACCAAACCCGTCCAATCAGAATAAAGCCCAGGAAAACGGCCACATAAGCGGTGGTTTTCCTCCAGTTATAACGGGTGCGGAGGTCCTCCGTCTTTCTTACGACGATCCGGTTGATTAAGGTGCGCAGCAGCCATAGCACCAAGATAATGACCAGCGAGTTTATAACATTACTCTGGATATCTGGGATTAATTCCAGGGAAGAATGAAATAACTTTGACAGTTTGTCCATCGCACTTGTTCCTTATATGCGTTATCCGATCCAGAGTAAAAGACCTATCCTCAAGGAACTTTTGCAACCATATGGGTTATCCGAGTTTTAACCTTATAATACCTCTCAGCTTGCTGCGGAGCAGCTCATTAAAACAAATCAACAATCCTAAATCAGAAGCGACCGGCCGGCCGCCCCTGATTATTTTGTGCGTAATTTTCACCGGAACAGAGTATAGCATGTTCCCGGATATACATTCTTGTCCTGCAAAAGCTAGTCGATAACCTTCTCGAATCCCACTTTTCTCATGATTTGATAGATCACCCAGGCCATCACCAAGGCCAGGGCTGAAAAAAGAATCGCCGGCACGAATTCCCCCAGGATCAGCTTGCCCAGGCCGAAAAGCGCCCCATAGATCATGGCCGCGCTCGCCAGCCAGCACCAGAGCATGCCGAGATACCCCGAGTCTCTTTTCACTTCCGGACATTCGGCTGCGATATGCTTCCAGCCCTTTCCCCCGGGATGCACCCTGCGGTAGAAAGCCTTGAGGTGCTCGGCTGATACGGGTGATGTAAGCAGGGTGACAGTGATCCAGACAATAGTGGTGAAAGTGATGATCGGGAAAAGAGTGATCGGAAAGGGAATGTCGGTATATAAATAGATATAGCCGTAAGCCAGGAAAGGCGCGACAAGGCCGGCGATCTCGCTCCAGGCGTTGACCCGCCACCAGAACCAGCGCAACAGCAGCACCAGTCCCACACCGGCGCCGCATTCAATGAGGAACTGCCAGGCCCCGGAGATAGTCTCGAAAATGGTGGTGATATAGAGCGCCACGGCCATCATGATTACTGTGGTCACGCGGCTTGCCAGGACGTAGTGCCGATCGTCCCCGTCTTTCTTGATAAAACGCCGGTAGCCGTCATTGATCAGGTAGCTCGTGCCCAGGTTCAACTGGGTGGCGATAGTGGACATATAGGCCGCGAAAAAGGCGGCGATTAAAAGGCCCCTCAATCCTGCAGGCAGATGGTCCCGGATAATGAGCACGAAACCGTCACCCTTCTGCGCCAGGGGGAGATCAGGGTAGAGCACCAGGGAAACCAGCGCTACGATTATCCACGGCCAGGGCCTGACACAGTAATGCCCGATATTGAACCAGAGTGTGGCAAACAGGCTGTGCCTTTCATCCTTGGCGGACATCATGCGCTGGACAATATAGCCCCCTCCTCCAGGTTCGGCACCTGGGTACCAGGAGGCCCACCACTGGAGGCCCAGGAAAGCGATCAAGGCAGGCAGGGTGAGCTTGAGCATCCCCCCGACACCGACCTCCGCAGGCGAGGAAGCGCCAACCGAGGGCAGAAAGCGGAAAGTCTCTGCAGGCAGGCTGGCCTTAAGCCCCGCAATCCCGCCGATCTGGGGCAGTTTTACCGCTACCACAGCCAGCACGATACAGCCGGTCATGGCCGTGCAAAAATGCAGCAGGTCTGCAACCGCAGCGCCCCAGATTCCGCTGGCCGCGCTGTAAAGAGTGACAACCGCCATGCAGCCGATCACCACAATCAGCATATTGTCCCAGCCCATGGTGATCCGCAATATCTTGAACATCGCCAGGTTGACCCAGGCCATGATTACGCAGTTGACAAAAAGCCCCAGGTAAATCGAGCGAAAACCCCTCAGGAAAGCCGCCGGCTTACCGCAGTAGCGCAGCTCGATAAACTCGATATCGGTCAGGATGCCGCTCCTGCGCCAGAGGCGGCTGAAAAAGAACACGGTGAGCGTGGTGCCCAGGATGAAATTCCACCAGAACCAGTTGCCGGCCAGGCCGTTCTTGCCCACTAGCTCGGTGACCGCAAGCGGTGTGTCCGCGGCAAAGGTGGTGGCGATCATCGAGGTCCCGGCAATGTACCAGGGGAGGTTCCTGCCGGAGAGGAAGAAGGTTTGCATACTGCGGCCCGCCCGGCGGACGAAATAAAAGCAGATCAGCAGGACGACTACAAAATACCCGATGAAAATGGTCCAGTCCAAAAGGTTGAATTTCATGGGTCGGCCTCCGGTGCTGAGGTGGCAGGAGATGAAGGAAATAGTCTGAAGAGCGAAAGTTTAGAAAATTCAGAAAAGCACATTTTCATTGACGGTTCACCAATCTAATACCATAAAGGCTTTCAGGCCACACTGAAGATAAAAATTCTTGCCGCCGGAGCGGGCCTCATGGTAAATTGCATCCAACTTTACCGTTACGCAAGGAGTTCTGCCCGTGGAGGAAAAGCAGGGTTTCCCTCTGCCCTGGTTCGTGCGCGGCGATATCGACGGTTTTTTCGGGCTGATTGTCGATAACCTGGTGCAGTTATTGGTTGTAAGCGGGCTGTTGACAGGCATCTACCACATGCCCGCCGGGATTGTCTATGGGAGGATTTTTCCCGGGGCCGCGCTCTCACTGCTTTTCGGCAACCTCTACTATGCCTGGCAGGCCAGGCGGCTGGCTATAAGAGAGAAGCGCAGCGATGTCTGCGCCCTGCCTTACGGTATCAATACCCCGTCGATGTATGCTTTCATATTTTTGATTATCGGGCCTGTGTGGGCTGCCAACAGGGGGGAGCTCGGGGATACCGGCGCTGCGGTGGCCGCCTGGCATGTCTGCCTGGCGGCGAGTTTTTTGAGCGGCCTGCTCGAGCTCTCAGGCGCGGCTGTCGGCGCCTGGGTCAGGCGGGTGACCCCCCGGGCCGCGCTCCTGGCCACCCTGGCGGGAATCGCGGTCTCCCTGATCTCGATGCCCTTTGTCATCTATATGTTCGCCAGCCCTCTGATCTGCTTTCTCCCACTGGCCATTGTCCTGGCGACTTATTTCGGCCGCCTGCGGTTTCCCCTGGGCCTGCCGGGCGGTTTGGTGGCAGTGATAGTAGGCTCCGCGCTGGCCTGGGCCGGCGGCCTGATGGATTCCGGGGCTTTCAGCTCTTCGCTCGAAGGCCTGGGCCTGCGCCTGCCGGAATTAACGGTCGTGGAAGTGGTGCAGAACATGGATCCGGGAGTACTCCTCGTTTTTCTGCCGGTTATTATACCCATGGGGCTTTTAAACGCACTCGGCACCCTGCTTAATATCGAGTCCGCCGAGGCTGCCGGGGACAGCTACCCGGTGGCCAGCACAATGAGTATCAATGGCCTGGGCACGATTGTCGGGGCCCTTTTCGGCAGCTGCTTTCCGACCACTGTGTATATCGGGCATCCGGGCTGGAAAGCCCTCGGCGCAAGAAGCGGCTACTCTGTGCTGAACGGCGCGGCGATCACGGTCTTGTGCCTCAGCGGCGCAATCGGCGTGCTGGTGAGCCTGGTGCCCCCTGAGGCCGCCTATCCGATCCTGCTCTATATCGGCATAGTGATCTGTACGCAGGCCTTTTCAGCCACAAAGGAGCGCCACTATCCGGCTGTCTGTGTCGGGCTTATTCCGGGAATCGCAGCCTGGGGATTGCTGCTTGTCGGCACCTCGCTGACAGTCGCCGCCGGGGGAGGCTTCGATATCTCGGTTGCGGATGATTTCAAGAGAATGCTCGATTTCAATCTGGTGGGGCTGATGAACCTGGCCGGAGGTTTTCTTTTCTCGGCTGTGTTCCTCACGGCAATCACTGTTTATTTTATTGAGCACGACTTCAAGCGGGTCGTCATCTGGTGTGTTGTGGCGGCCGTTTTTGCATTCTTCGGACTGATTCATTCAGGCGCGGTGACAGCGGGCCAGTTTACGGATCGTGTCGGGGTAGGGGCGGCCTGGCAATTTTCGCTGGCCTATCTGTTGATCGCATCTTTGGCTGTTTTTTATCTCGTTTTCCCGAAATATGGGGGGAAAGGGGGCGCTGATGGCTGAGCTTCTTTTCGGTACAGGCGGAGTGCCGCTTTCTGCGGCTGACCGCAGTGTGGAGGCAGGCGTGCACCGGATAAAGGAGCTGGATCTGGACTGCATGGAAGTCGAGTTTGTCTACGGTGTGCGGATCAAGAAGGAAGAAGCCGTGCGGGCAGGAAACCTGGCGGCTGATCTCGGGGTGGCTCTCACCTGCCACGGGCCGTATTACATTAACCTCAATGCCGCAGAGAAAGAGAAAAAGGAGGCCTCGGTTAAAAGAATTCTCGAGACTGCCCGGACTGCCCAGTGGCTCAGGGCTGGGAGTATCACTTTCCACGCCGGCTTTTTCCTGAAAATGGACAAGGAAGAGGTCTACGGGGTGATCAGGGAGGCTCTCACCCGGATCAATGCCACGCTGAAAGAGGAGGGTGTAAAAGTCCGGGTGAGCCCCGAGCTGACAGGCAAGGAAACCCAGTTCGGCAGCCTGGAGGAATTGCTCAGGCTCGCACGAGAGGTCGAGAATATCCATCCCTGTGTGGATTTCGCACACTTTCACGCCCGCACGGGCGGGGCCCAGAACAGCTACGCGGAGTTCTGCGAGACCCTGGAAAAAATCGAGCGGGCCCTGGGCCGCAAGGCCCTCGAAGAGCTCCACATGCACATTGCCGGGATCAACTATACAGCCAAGGGCGAAAGGAACCACCTCAACCTGAAAGAGAGCGACATGGAGTACGAGGCGCTGCTAAAGGCGCTTAAAGATATGAAAGTGGGGGGCGTGCTGATCTGCGAGAGCCCCAACCTGGAGGAGGATGCAAAGCTGCTCAAGGAGAGTTATCGCAAGTTATGATTTTAAAAGCGTGTCGAATTTTTTATAATCAATTACGGTGCAGAATAGGAAAACGCTTTAGAGATATTTCGAGCACCCAGCAAATTACCAGTGCGTAGGGGCACGGCATGCCGTGCCCCCAGTCTTGGTCAGATAAACCTTAATAAACACCACTCCGAACTCAAGCATTCCCGACCGAAGCCTTGTCAATTTCATTAACAGACCATAGATTGATATGTACCGGGATCAAGCCTTGTTAAGGCAATTGGACATTCTGAAATTGTATAGATTAAACATACAATTGTATGGTAAAAACATACAAAATGAGTCTACTAGCTGACATATTGACATCAAAGGCCAGAGCTGAAATTTTCCGATTGCTGTTTGGTGCTTCCGGAAAAGAATTACATATGCGTGAGCTGGAGAGGCAGTCAGGCTTGACTATCGGCACTGTCAGTCAGGACCTGAAAAAACTTAAAGCAATGGATTTGATCAAGGCCAGAAAAGACGGTAACCGGATCTATTACCGGGCCAATAATGAACATCCGCTTTATCACGATATCCGGAATCTTGTATTAAAAACCGATGGATTAGTCGAAGTTCTAAAATCTTCTCTAAAAGCAAAAGAAATTAGAGTGGCCTTTGTTTATGGTTCTATTGCCAGCAACAATACAGGAGCACATAGCGATATAGATCTAATGGTCATCGGAAATTTGACTTTGAGAAAAGTAATCTTTCTGCTGGCTGGAATTTCCCAGAAGATAGGCCGCGAGATAAATCCTCAGGTTTTAAATATAAAGGAGTTTATTCGGAGAAAACACTCAGGGGACCATTTCCTGACCAGCGTTCTGGGTTCACAAAAGATTTTTATAGTAGGAAACAAAGATGAGCTTAAGACAATGGGCGAATGAAGGTTGGCTCAAACCGCATACCACTAGTGCACAAGAGATTGGCAGCCTTTTGGCCATTGTTGATCGTGACATTACTGATACTTCTAAAAATATCTCGGAGGATTGGCGGTTCAGTATTGCCTATAATGCCGCTCTGAAACTCTGTACAATTCTTTTATATTCCAAGGGATATCGAGCGGAGAGAACTCTTCAACATTACCGCACGATTCAAGCCTTGCCCTTAATCCTTGGGCCCAGCCGGAAAGAAGATACCGATTATCTTGATCACTGCCGCAAGAAAAGAAATATCATCGAATATAACCATGTGGGTTGCGTCACAGAGCAGGATGCAGAGGAGCTCATTGATTTCATAAAAGAACTTAGACAGGATGTGATAAACTGGCTGAAAAAGCACCACCCTCGACTTCTTAATACTTGAGGAAATTATATTCAGAGATCTGATAGTAAAGCTTCAGGCCTTGTGATTCATAAAACTTTCCATCCTCCGCCTCAAGGTTCTGCCACAAAATACTTGACCCCCATAGCCTCCAGGCGGGGGTAGTGTAATACGAGCCGCTTGTAAAATCCGGCCCAATCGCGGAGCTCCGCCGCAGACCAGCCGACCTCAGCCAGGGCGATAATCCGCGGAAAGACCTGACGGTCTGTCGCGTCTTCATTGGTGGCGATATGGGTCCACATGTTGCCCTGCAGGCCGAGGATGTGTTTCCGCTTTTCGGTGGGCAATTCTGGTGGGATCGGATCGAAAGAATAAGCTTTCTCCACTGAGGTTGTCTCATAATCATAGTCCAGGTAACAGTGGCTGGTGGGCGACATGATCACATCGTGGCCCTCGCTTGCGGCCGCGACCCCGCCTTTCATGCCCCGCCAGGACATGACCGTGGCCTCAGGGGCCAGGCCGCCCTCCAGAATCTCGTCCCAGCCTATCAGGCGCCTGTTCTTTGTCTTCAGGGACGACTCTATCCTCCTGACAAAGTAGCTCTGCAGCTCCTCTTCATCACGGAGCCCTTGTTCCCTGATCCTGGCCTGGCATTTTTCACACTTTTTCCAGATCGTTTTCGGGACTTCATCCCCGCCGATATGCACGTACTCGCAGGGGAAAAGGCCGGCAATCTCGTTGAGCACGTTCTCCAGGAACTCGAAAGTCGCCTCTTTGCCGGCACAGAAAACGTTCTCCTGGATATTGGGTCCCTTGAAAAACGGATAGATTTCGAATGGCCCCCCGGTGCAGGAGAGCTCCGGATAGCTCGCCAGGGCGGCCAGGCAGTGGCCGGGCATCTCGATTTCCGGCACCAGCGTGACATTCCGGCTGGAAGCGTACCCGACGAGCTGTTTTATCTCTTCCTGGGTGTAATAGCCGCCCGGCGTATGATAGCGCCCGGCAAATTCGGAGCCCACAGTGACGAGCTTCGGGTACCTCTTGATCTCGACCCTCCAGCCCTGGTCGTCTGTCAGGTGCAGATGGAACACGTTTAACTTATAATAAGCGAGCAGGTCGATATAGCGCTTGAGGTAGTCGACAGTCTGGAAAGTGCGGCTGCAGTCTAGCATCAGGCCCCGCCACTTGAAGCGCGGTCTGTCTGCTATCTCGACCTGCGGAATGACCCGGGCAGCCTTTTGAATCTCTTTTTTCTCGATAGCCGGGGGCAGGAGCTGGCGCAGGGTCTGGCAGGCGTAGAATATTCCGGCAAGGGTGGGAGCATTAAGGAGCACCCGGTCATTCAGGACTTTCAGTTCATAACCCTCCGGCCCAAGCTGCTCCAGGTCTGGAGTTGTCCTGAGCACGATGCAGCCGGTCTCTCTGTCCGGTTGAGAGTATTCCTGGACCTGGAGATTGAGCCCGGTACCCGGCTCGAGCAGCCGGGCCAGGTACTCCCCGGTCCGGCGGGTGTCCCTGGTGACCAGAATCGTTGTCTCCGGCGTGATGACAAAGGACCCGTCCCGTTTTTCGATTTTCATCGGCAGAGGGATGATAGCCATTGGATTCGTTTCCGCTTGAATTGTTTTCACTTGGCAGGCCAGGCCCAGAAAGAGAATGATTGCGGCGAGATTTTTCATGTTGCCCTTCCGTGCGGGTTATTGAAAAATCGAGAAACTTGGTTTATTCGGGGGAAACAGGGGGCGTCCGGGTTCAAAGATCTTACTCAACTTTCAAACTTCAGCGCCACGAGCAGCCGCTGGATAATCACAGCTCCACAAACTTCTCTTTGGGAGCACCGCAATCAGGGCAGACATCCGGCGGCTGTTCGCCTTCGTGACGGTAGCCGCAGACAGTACAGACCCAAAGTTTCATCTCATAGTCCTCGCTTTTAACCCTGTTTTCCGTAGTTAAAATTCAGACATTAAAGCGGAACTTGATAATATCCCCATCTTCGACAATGTAATTTTTTCCTTCGAGCCGGAGCTTTCCAAGCTCTTTCATCCTGACCAGGCTGGGCTCGGCGATAAAGTCGCTGAAAGCGACCACCTCGGCGCGGATAAAGCCCCGCTCCATGTCCGAGTGGATCTTGCCTGCAGCGTGAAGGGCATCCGTGCCGCGGTGGATTGTCCAGGCTCTCAGTTCATCGCTGACCACTGTGAAAAAGCAGATCAGATTGAGGAGCTCGTATGCGGTGCGGATAAATTTGTCCCGGGCAGGCTCCTCGATATCCAGGACTTCGAGAAAATCTTTCTGCTCCTCCGGCTCGAGCTCCGTGATCTGCTGTTCCACCTTGGCGCAGAAAGAAATGGCATTTCGGTGACGTTCGAGCAGGGCGGGGTCGCCGTGGATCTTCTCCTCGCCGGTATTGAGAAGGATCAGCCGGGGTTTGAGTGAGAGAAACCCGAACCCGGAGAGAGCTTTCAGCTCATCCTCGGTGAAAGATGAGTCCCTGAGCGCAGTGCCCCCATCGAGAAGCATGCGGCAGCGCTCGAGCAGCTCGTACTCTGGAGAAGACTTTTTCCCTTCCTTGGCGATCCGGTCCTGCCGCTTCTCGATCACAATCAGGTCGGCAAGCTTGGTTTCCTCGTCAATACCGCTGATATCGCCCAGAGAGTCGATGCGGTTCAACGGGTGCGTGACACTCTCAGCGATAAAATCGCGGATCACATAGGTGAAAGCCTCGACCGTGCGCATCAGCGAAAGCGTATTCGGGTCGAAACCACCGCCACTCGTGGTGGTTATGCCGGCAGTATCCAGGAAGCTTATCTCGGCATGGGTGATCTTTTTGGGTTGAAAGATTTCGGTCAGGCGGTCGAGGCGGGTATCCGGGACCTTGATCAGGCCGACATTCGCCTCTTTGCCGCTTGAGATAAAACTGTCAGTGCGGGCGTGGAGACCGGTCAAGGTATTGAAAACAGTGGTTTTGCCGGATAGGGGATAACCGATCAGTCCTATTTTCATAGCTTAGTCAGCCAAAGGCGGTTTGAACCGCAATTGAGGCGCTTTAAGCAGTGTCCGGGATTATAAATAATAAAGACGCAGTCAGTCGAAAAAAAAACGGAAAACCCTTCATTCCCCGGATCCGGAAAGGAGGATGGGAAAATAAAGGTTTTCCGTACGGAAAAGGTCAGTCCTGGTCCCTGGTAGCTGAAGATCCCTGGGAATAATTACTGGATTTGGCGGAAGGCTTGGATTTCTGTTCCTCTTTGTAGATCTCGTCCTGGGAAGGCAGTTCGTCCTGTATTTCTTTCAGGCTGCTTTTAAACGAGCGAATGCTTTTGCCCAGAGATGAGCCTATCTCAGGCAGCCTTTTTGCGCCGAATAAAAGAAGGGCCAGAAAACAGATTATCAGAATTTCCCCGTAACCCATATTTCCTAGCATAATACCTCCTGAAAAAAAGTGATTCACCTGAACCAGTTAAAGACTCCACCCACATAATACACCTGCCCAATCATTTTAGTTGCCTTTTAAAGCAACATTAATCTATTGAGTGGTGTTCGGTTTTTTCACTCTGCCAATGGGTGCCTTCAATCTAAAGTTACCATTAAAAGCAGAGAAAGTAAAGAAGAATCATCCTTTTAACAGGGGGTTTTCGTGAGAGAGCGCCAGAGGATTTCGGCGGCTTTGACCGCGCTGCGGTGCCTTATCTGTTCTCGGTCGCCGGTGAAATTGAGCCTGTGGACCGCGGTTTGGGAGGAGCTGTCATTCAAGGCGATATAAACCGTGCCGACCGGCTTCCCTTCGCCACCGCCGCCGGGCCCGGCTATACCGGTTATAGCTAAGGCCAGGTTCGCGCCCGTCCTTTCCTTTATCCCCCCGGCCATGGCCTGCGCCACAGCTTCGCTCACTGCTCCATGCTCGCGAATAAGCTGTTCAGGGACCCCGAGAAACATGGTTTTGGCCTCGTTCGAATAGCTGACTACACCGGCCTGAAAATAGGCGCTCGAGCCGGGCAGGTCGGTAATCGTTTTGGAAAACAGCCCTCCAGTACAGCTTTCGGCAACCGCAAGCTTCAACTCCCGTGAAACTAAGAGCTCGGCGATTACTGATATAAGGCTTCTTTCATCCCTGGCGTAGAGATAGTCCGCAGCGTGTTCAGCCACATGGTCGGCTACCTGCCGGACAGTACTTTCCTCAGCCTCCGGTCGGGATTCCGGGCTGGCGATCACTAGATCCACCATGCCGCCGTGCGGATAATAGCTCAAGAGAGACCTTTCTCCCTCGGACAAACCATTCTCGATCCGTTCAGCGAGCGCACTTTCTCCCAGCCCGACCGTGCGCACCAGTAAAGTCAAGGGTCTCCCTGCGGCAAAGCGCTCTGTCAACAGAGGCAGGACTTCCTCATCGAGCAGGCCCCGCATCTCGACCGGCACGCCGGGAAGAAGAAAGAGGAGTTTCCCGTTTTTTTCGAGCAGCAGACCGCTGGCTGTGCCCCGCGGGTTAGGCAGAATCCTTGCCCCTTCCGGGAACAGGGCCTGGTTTCGGCTCCTCTCCGGGAAAGTGGAATAGCCCAGGCGCTGGAAAAGTTTTTCCAGGTGCGCGGAAAGCTTTTGGTCTGTCACGAGCCTGGTATAGAAAAAATCGGAGGCGGCTTTTTTGGTGACATCGTCTCTGGTCGGGCCCAGGCCCCCGGTCGAGATAACCACATTCACCCTGCTGAAACAGCCTGCAAGCGTTTTTTTTATCTCGCTTTCCTCATCGCCGACACAGCGGATCTCACGCACATTGAACCCGGAGGAATAGAGGCGGTGCGCCATATATTGGGCGTTGGTATTGGAGATACGGCCTTTGAGAATCTCCGTGCCGACCGTTAAAATGGCGATATCCATCGGTCGATTATCCAGATCAGAAAAGAGGTATAAGCCCCGGCGACAATATCATCCAGCATGACGCCCCAGCCGGAAGGCAGACGTTCTGCAGAGGATGCCGGAGGGGGTTTGACAATATCAAAAAGCCGGAAGATAAAGAAAGCCGTGACTACCCGCCACAGGGTTATTGGACAGAAAGAAAGAGCCAGGAACATCCCCGCAACCTCATCGATTACCATCCGCCCGTCATCATGGCCCCAGAATTTTTCCGCCCGGCTTGTTATAAGAACGCCGGCAAAAAATGTTATACCTGTCAGCCCGAGGATCCAGGGGGTAGTCCACCACGGGCCGGTCAGCAGAATAAACCCTGCGGCCAGCGCCGACCCGGCTGTACCCGGAGCCAGGGGACTGAAACCGGTACCCAGGCCCGAGGCGAGCAGTTTGATTAAAAAATTCATGTGCGTAATTGACGGCCAAGAATGGGCAGGTTCTTCACGAGGTATTCCATGGCCGAGGCTATGGACAGGGCAACAACAATCAGGATCACTATCGCATTCAACTTGTAGTGAAAAGAGTCGAACCAGCCGAAAACGTATTGCGGGTGCTCGATCAGCATCCGGCGCTGGAACAGATGTACAAGTATCGAGCCGATAAAAAACATCTGGAAAGTTGTTTTGAACTTGGCCAGACGGCTGGCGCTGATCAGCAGCCCCTTCCACATCGAGTAATACCGGAAGGCTGTGATCAGAACCTCCCGGCCCAGGAGAATCAAGAGAATCGGCAGGGTGACATGGCGGCAGGCCTCGGTACTCGTACTCAGCATATAGAAAGGGATCAGGGTTGCGGCCAAAAGGATCTTGTCCGCTATCGGGTCGACGAATTTTCCGAAGGTGGTGATATTTTTTTGCTGGCGGGCCAGTTTTCCATCATAAATATCTGTCAGAGCGGCGATTACAAAAAGGTAATAGCACCACAGATAGTCGCCGGGAGTCTTGGATATCAGGATCAGGAAAAAAATGAGCGGACAGAACAGGATCCTGAGTACTGTCAAGCCATTGGGCAGGTGGCGCAAAGTCAAAATGCTTTCTCCCTGTTCGGAAAAGTTTGCGCGACAAATAATTGCAGGCTGCCGGCCGAAACGCCCCACCAGCCAGTCGCCCTTATAAAACGACCGGCAAGCTAAATCTTCCGATAATTTTCGTTCCTAACGGCCTTCTATTTTGTGGCGGCCTTGCAGGGCCTGGCTGATGGTAAAAGAGTCGGCATATTCGAGGTGTCCGCCAGCGGGCAGGCCGCAGGCGATGCGGCTGATCCTGACATTTTTCTCTGTCAGCAGCCGCTGGATATAAAGAGCGGTAGCATCTCCCTCAACACTGGGGTTGGTGGCTACAATCACCTCAGTCACCGGGGGAGTGGAGTTTTGGATCCTTTCGTTCAAGAGATCGAACGAAAGCTCCCCAGGCCCTACTCCATCGAGCGGGCTCAGCCGGCCGCCTAGAACGTGGTAGAGTCCGCGATAGGAGCCGCTGGATTCAATGGCCCGGATATCGCTGGGCTCCTCGACTACACAAATAACGCTGTGATCACGCCTGGAGTCACTGCATATTTCACACGGGTCCTGCTCGGTAATGTTGCGGCAAGCCGAGCAGAAAATCACGTTCTCCTTGAGTTGACGAATCGCCTCAGCCAGAGCGAACGCCTGGTCCGAGGGCGCCTTTAACAGGTGATAAGTCAGTCTGGTGCTGGTTTTTTCCCCGATTCCCGGCAGGCGGCTGAAAGCCTTGACCAGCTTGTCCACGCTTCTGGACATGGCTCAGCTGCCAAGCATGTTGGTAAAGAAACCGGGAAGATTGATCCCACCGGTGATTTTTGCCATCTCCTCACCCATGATCTCACGGCTTTTTTCAAGAGCCTTGTTTACAGCCGCGCAGACAAGCTCCTCGAGCATTTCTTCATCCTTGCCGCTAATAACCTCAGGATCGATACTCAGTTTGATCAGCTCCTGTTTGCCGTTCACAACGGCGCGCACCATTCCTCCTCCGCTGCTGGCCTCCACCTTTTTATTCTCCAACTCAAGCTGCATCTGCTTGAATCTTCCCTGGATTTTCTGCGCTTGTTGTAGCAGTTGATTAATATTGTTCATACCAGTATCCTTTGAGAGATTTCCCTGTAATAGTAAAACACATCCTGCCTTGTTTAAGCGTCAAAAGCCAGTCTCAGTCAAGTTGTGATCACTGGGAAAGCAATTCCGGGTTGAAAAGTTCGTTCATCTTGCCAATGATCGGATTCGTCCGGCAAAGCTTTTCGAAAGAGTCCGGAGCTGAAAACTGCGCAGCTTCTCCAGCCGGTGGCACATCTCTTACTGTGTCGTCCTTTGAAACCTCGATCTCGAGCTCGAGAGCACCGAGGCCGAAAAATTCTTTTATCGCTTCGCAAATAAGCTTTCGGCAATCGCTTTCTTTGAGCTTGTCGCGATAGTAACCTAATTTATGGTTTATTTTAAGGACCAGAGTGTGATCCTCGAAGCGGACAGGCTCCAATGAACCGAGAACAGGTCCGAGAGAGATCTTTTTCTTCTTGATTCTCTGGATAATCTGGGCCCAGTTTTCCCTGAATGCTTCGAGATCCACAGCTCCGGCAATCCCAGTCTGCGGTTTTTTGTCCGGTTCGCCAGGTGGGGCTTCCTCATTTTCCAAGGCCCGGATCGGCGAAGTCTCCTGGTTTGGCGCAGAGGGCTGAACAGAGATTGAGCCCGCCGGACTTTGGGCGGCTGGTCGTGCGCTGACGGCTGAGGTGGGAAAGCTGTTCCGGCCTGCTTCCAGACGGGATAAAAGTTCGCTAATATTAATGCTTTTCTCAAGCAAAGTCAATCGCAACAGGAGAAGCTCGAGAGATATTTTTTGCTGCCCGCTGTACTTGATAATCTCCTCAAAACTCAGTATTAGCTGGAGAGAGCGGATAAGGTCCTCTGCCTCCAGGTTTTCGGCAAGCTCGGTATAACGGAGGGCCTGGGCCGGGGAGACATCGATTGCGGCCGGCTCTTTGGCTCCGAGCTTGAAGACGATCAGGTTCCTGTAATGCCTGACAAGCTCCCCGTAAAAGTCCTCCAGGTCTACACCGTTGTCTGCCAGATGATCCACAAAGCGAACCGCCTCTATGTTTTGACCTCCGGCAACCAGCTCGGTCAGCCGGAAAAAGAGCTCGGCATCGATCACGCCCAGCACCTGGGAGGCCTTTTCCACCGTATAATCACCGTCACAGAAAGCGATTACCTGATCGCACAGGCTTAAAGCGTCGCGCATGGCACCGTCCGCCTTGCGGGCGATCATCCCGGTCACCTCAGGGATCATTTCGATTCCCTCTCGGCTGAGCACGCGTTCAAGCTGGGCGATGATTTCTGCAGTGGGAACCGTTTTGAAGTCAAAGCGCTGGCAGCGGGAGAGGATGGTCGGCGGCACCTTGTGCGGCGCTGTAGTGGCGAAGATGAAAATTACATGCGAGGGCGGCTCCTCCAGGGTTTTCAACAGGGCGTTGAACGCTTCCTGGGTCAGCATGTGCACTTCATCGATAATATAGATCTTGTAACGGTTGCTGCTCGGTGCGTAGTTTACTCTCTCCCTGAGGTCGCGGATTTCATCTATGCCCCGGTTCGAGGCTCCATCGATCTCAAGAACATCCAGCGAATGCCCCTTGATAATATCCTGGCAGCAGGGGCACTCATTGCAAGGGTCCTGGCCCGCCGGCTGAGGGCAGTTCACAGCCCGGGCGAGGATCCTGGCAGTGCTCGTTTTGCCCACCCCCCGGGGCCCGGAAAAAAGATAAGCATGGCTTATGCGGCCGGAAGCAATCGCATTGACCAGGGTTTGAGTCACATGCTGCTGGGCGATTATATCCCCAAAGACCAGGGGCCGGTATTTACGCGCAAGTACTAAATAGCTCATGGTTTGGAAAAGGTGAAGGTTTTATTCTGTTTTTAAAGATAGTCGGAACGCTTCCGCTTGGCAACCTCTTATCTAGTATGGTGTCCCACAAATAATGAGTATTATGGATATATTTAAACAAATCCCACTCATTCACCCTTTTTGGAAGGGGGAGGTTATATCATGCAATCTTCAGCTATTGCAACTGATTGAAAGACAATATCTTAATTCCCCCCCCCTGTAAAGGGGGCAGGGGGGATTTCTGACTCTGCGGATAATTCAGTAGAAAAAGTCCTTCATTTTTTAATGCATCCATTTCCGGGACAGCACATTAGCCTGACTGACGGAGGAGTTTTTTAGTTATTGGCCCCGATTATTTGCACAAATTGCTGGCGCGAATGGGTACGGCTTGAATGTCCCTCCAGGAAAAGCACATGACCTGGCGCATGTGCGCCAGTGGCTTTCAGCGGTAGATCAACAGCGAATTCAGCTGCGGCAGACCGTCCCCGGCGACCTTCTTTATCTCGAGCATGTGGTTTCCCGGGTCAAGCTCGTAATTCCAGAAAAGAGGAGTCCGGCGGTCGTGGTAATCTCCCTTCAGGAGCACCTTTTCCAGCAGGCGGCCGTCGAGATAAACTTCGCATCTGGCAGTACCCCGGTTTTCGACCATGCTGCCATCCACCACGAATGCCCGGCCTTCAAAGGTGGTCGAGAATGTTTCCTCCAGCCTGGCCCCGCGCAAGCCGACTTTACCCACCGGGGTGAGTCCCTCGAAACCGACCTCGAGCTTCTCAGGAGGCTTCGGGGTCTGGAGGTTAATGATCCAGGCCTTTTCATCCACAGCGCCGCCGCTTCTTTTGACCAGCTCTGCGGCCAGACGGTAGTTGACCTTGTAAACATCCTTGAGGCTGTAATCCGAGTAACTGAACTTGAGGTGCTCGACCTTGTCGAGGCCGGCTTTCCATTTGTCCGGTATGTTCCGGAAGCCGATCAGGGTGCCGAGGATGCCTCCGGCATTGGAGGGATTGCAGTCCGAGTCCTGGCCACAGCGGGTCGAGATCTCGAGCGTGCGGCCGAAATCGCCGCTGCCGTAAAGCAGGCCGATAGCAATGTAGGCCCCATTGAGTAGAGCATCGATATTGAAAGGATCAAGGGCGCCGTTGGGGCAGCCCACATCCTCGGCCCATTTCATCTGCACCTTGTACCAGCATTCTCTCCAGTCATCGGGTGTCTCGCGCCACCAGTCGATTACATCCCTGATCGAGCGGGCATATTTGCTCTCCGGGGGCAGGCTGAGCAGGGCTTTTTCCACAACCGCCGCGATATCATTCTCGACAAAGGCGTGGGAGTACATGGCGGAGACAAAAACGCCCCCATAGACTCCATCGCCGTAATTCATGATATGTCCGACCTTGTCGGCGTACTCGAGCGCGGTCACCGGCATTCCCGGGGTGATCAGGCCAATAAAGTCGCTCTCGATCTGGAAATCGATGTCATCGGCGTGGGGGTTGTTCTTGTAATGGCCTGAGGCCGGGGGCATGATTCCGTTCAAGATGTTCCAGCGGGCGGCCTGATTGGCATGCCAGAGCCGGAAACCGGCGTGGGCGAATTTGTTGGCCAGGGCCTGGACCGGCGCATCGAGACCTTTCTCATCGAGCACTGACAGAAATGACAGGTCCATATACAGGTCGTCATACAGGCCGGGAGAGTTCTCGTAGGATTCAAGCAGCAGGTTTTCGTCCCACCTGACAGGCACGTAATCCTGGATCCAGGTTCCCCGCCAGTCGAATTCCGTGGGGCCGCCGAAGGTGCAGCCCACTGTCTGGCCGACCCATCCGCCTTTGATCTTGTCCCGCACCAGATCGGAATCGAGAGTCACAGCAGCGGCGTAAGTCGGGATGAAGAAGACTAGCAGTAGCAGGGACCAGAAACTCGTATTCAATGCCTTTCGGGCTGCCTTTTTCATGGAAAAACCTCCTGGAGTGGCGGGTAAAAAGCCCGGTTTGTCCTGTTTCCGAAAAGAACAAGGAAATGCTTTTTCCCCAGGCATTTCTCAGCCGACCTTGAGGAAAATTTCGCGCTTGTAGAGCCAGTAAACAGAATACCAGAGCGCTGCAAGGAGCAGCACGGACTGGATAATCGTACCCGGAGCTCCCAAGGGGTCGAGAACAGGGCGGGTGAAAGCCCAGATCCACTCGTTGAGAGACCCTCTCATCAGCCAGTTGAACACGTAGATAAATATCGAGTTCATGCCCACCACCATGAAAATAAAACACCATTTACGCCTGCCTGCGACCTCGATCACCCAGTAGAAAAACGCAAGCAAGAGCAGGGCCCAGCCTGTCGAGTAAATTGCCCAGGAAGCGGTCCAGATTCTTTTGACAACCGGAATCAATGGATGCAGAAGGGTGCCTAAGATGAGAAAGCAGACCCCGGCCAGCGCCAGATAGACGACTTTTCTTTTTTCCGTGATTTCTTTACGCAGGAGTTCTCCGGCCATCACCCCGAAAATAATCGTGGCTGTGGAGGAGAAAGCGTTGAAGCTCGTATATCCACCTGGATCATAGCGATTGAGCCACAAGTAATCGAGCCAGGAGGCGAAATTGGCGTTTTTGGCCCAGGGGCCGTCCGGGCCCACACCCGGCCAGAACTGGAAAAGCGCCCAGTGCACGGCGAGAATCAGAAAAACGGTGATTGTCTGCACCCTGAACCCGCGGCCCAGGACGAAAAAGGCGAAGAAATAGCCGATAGCGATCTGCTGGAGCACTGTGGTCAGATCGATCACGTATTTTCCCCTGCTCACGCAGATCAGCGCTACTCCGATAATCAGCAGGCTGAGCGAGCGTTTGACCACGTGCTTGAACTGTTGGGCGCGGCTTTGGCCCCGCGCACTGCGGATAGCGAAGGCAAGGGGCATGGCCACGCCCACAATGAACATGAAAGAGGGCTGGATCAGATCCCACAGGACACAGCCTTTCCAGGCCACATGGTCGACCTGGCGGGCCAGCCAGCTCCAGCCGGGAGTGTTTTCCAAAACGCCCAGGCCGAGTCCGCTCGAGCACATCAGTAACATAGTGAGTCCGCGATAAACATCGAGTGAAAGCAAGCGTCCGTGTTTGGTAAGTTCTGGGCTCATGGTTCACTGGCTCCTGTTTTTGATGAAGACTGAAATTATCGGCTCCGATCTCCGGTCCGAGGGAGTCTTCAGAGGCGTAAAAAATCAAGAGATGATTATTAACTAAGATGTTTAGCCAAAGATTGAATAATTCGCAAGAGATTTTTTCATCCTTTACACCGGAAAAGATGTAAATTATTTTAACCATGGCTTTGGAGAAAACAGTTATTCTTTTTCCGGGTTTGATTTTGCGGAGGAGAAAGAATTTGCCTCGAGAGGGTGGCGCGGCTAATCTGCGCCGCCTTACTGATATAAGGCCCTGGAATTTAAATCTCCCCTCCTGGAGGGGATTGACCCTTCAAACCGATCGCTCCGTTTGTCAGAAAGGAGATCGCCCATGGATCGTCGCAGCTTTATCGAAAAAGGCTTGCTGGCTGCAGGAGGAATATCTCTGACCGGAAACAGTCCGGCGGCAAAAGAAGAGATTCCCGGGCAGGATAAGGCGCGTGGCTCGATGAAATATCGCACCCTCGGAAGGACGGGATTGAAAGTGAGTGAGGTATGTTTCGGCACATTCGGCTGGCAGGATACTCCGGTTCTTGAAGCGGCAGTCAATGCGGGGATCAACTTGATCTCAACCTGCGCCGATTATCAGAGCGGCGGTGCGGAGCGTGCTCTCGCGCCGATTGTAGCCACTCACCGGGAGAACCTGGTTATCTCCAGCGGCATCGACTGTTACAAAGGCATTAACGAGCAGGAAATGCTGGAAAGGTTGGATAAAAGCCTCAAGGACATCGGAACCGACCACCTTGATATCTATGTGCCCCATCAGGCGGCGGAGATCAAGGATGTGACGAACCCGGACATCCCCAAGGCCTTTGAAAAAATGAAAAAGAATGGGAAAGCCAATTATCTGGGGATCTCAACACACAGCTCCGATCTTGAAAACATGCTGAACAGGGCCATTGATCTGGGCTACTTTGATATTATCCTGTGCAAGTACAATTTTATGGAATATAAGAACCAGATGAAAATATTCGAGCGGGCCTCGCAAGCCGGCATCGGCATAATCGTTTTCAAAATCAGGGCCGGGGCGCAGGAATTGGAGGTGGAAGCCCTGCAGAAGAAAAAGCTGGAACTTAATCATGCCCGGATGCGCTGGGCGCTTTCCAATCCGAATGTCAGCTCCGTTTGTATGCATTTCACCAACTTTTCCGCTGTCGAAAGCTGCCTGGAAGCAGTGAATAAAAAGCTTTCTTACGAGGATCGTCGCTTGCTCGATCACTACCGGAGCTCTTTCGCCGATAAATATTGCCGGAACTGCGGAACCTGCAGCATTAGGTGCCCCCACGGCGTGGATGTGGCGAGCGTGATGCGCTACCAGATGTATTACAAGTATTACGGTTTTGAAAAAGTGGCTATTGAAAATTATAAAGCCCTGCCTCAGGAAGCAAAACCTCTCCCCTGTGAAAATTGTCCGGCCCCCTGTGAGACAGCCTGCCCGCACGGGCTCGCCACCAGGAAAAACCTGCTTCAAGCCCACAGTCTTCTTACACTCGCTTAAAAGCTGCTTCCGGCTCCTTTAGGCTTCCGGCCCCTGAAAATCCCCCTTTTGCCGCAAGAGGGGGATTTTTATAGGGATCAGGTCTTATCCAGAGCCGGTGCTGACAGCAGGTAAATGATTGATCTCTCTCAGCGAGCACTAACCCGGGCTGCCGGTTGGCAAAATTAAAGCTTGTGTAAATATTGAAAAAAATGTTTATTCTCTTGAACTTTTTTACTACTCAAAATACAATTGAGATAGAGGAATTTTTACGAAAAGCGAAAAAAAGAGCGAGCGCTCCGGCGGCTGGTCCGAAAAAGAATAATTGCGGCTCCATTTTTTCGCTTGAAGGGAGGAATCCCTCTTTTGAAACCATACAACCCGGAGGTAGTGAACCATGAAAGCCGCCCTGCTTTTTACGGGCAGTAGCCCATTGGTTATCCTGACATCTCACGATTCATTAACCGCTCCCGGATTGATTGAAAAGCTGGCCGGCAAGGGGCTCGATAAGTTTATCGCCTATGAAATCCCGGTGGAGAAAGCAAAGGAACGCTATGGCGGCCATTTTGAGGTGGTTACCAGGGATCTGCGGGAGACCGACGATTTGAGAGTTCTGGATTACAACGGCCAGCGGGCTTTCCACCAGTTCCATCTGAATGAGCTGGGCAATCCGATCATGTATGAAGGCCAATCTTGAACTCTGACTGGAGAAAGGGGGGATAACCCATGTCAGTATCTAAGAAATTGACCGATTATCTGAAAGAAAACGGAGTGGATTACCACATCATTCAGCACAGCGTAACTTACACTGCCCAGGAGACCGCTGCGAGCGTGAATAAACCCGGCAAAGAGGTGGCAAAGGTTGTTATTATTTCTGATGGGAAAGAATATGCTATGGCGGTAGTGGATGCTCCCCATCAGGTGGACATGAGCAAGTTTGCCGCAGTCTCAGGGATGAAAGAGCCGGTCCTGGCGAGTGAATCCGAGATCAGGAAACTTTTCCCGGACTGTGAGGTGGGCGCCATGCCGCCGTTCGGGAACCTTTATGGGTTGAAAGTTTTCGTGGATAAAAGCCTCGAAGAAGACGAGATGATAATTTTTAACGCCTGCAGCCATTTTGAAGCCCTGCGCATGAAATACGCTGACTTCAAAAAACTGGCCGCTCCGAAAGTCGCAAATATTATTATGTGAAAGGACGCCGCACCCGAACTCTCAGCTTTCCCGTATAAAAGTCAAAAGGACCGCAGAGAAAGCGCAAGGCAGCTTTGACCGAGTGATAACGTGGTCCCCTGCAGCGCAGGTGGCGCTGTCTGTCCGGGGGGACGCCTTTTATCGCTCATTATTCCACAAACTGCGAAGGAAAGAGTTTATCCGCTAACCACTGTCCGGGCGTATATTATGAAAGCCAGCCCGATTACAAAGCTGGCGAACATGGCTGTAAGCAGCTTGCCTGTTCCTTTGGGCGCCTGGGCAAACTCTTTCCAGACAAAAACCCCCCACAAGGCTGCCACCATTGTCGCGCCCTGCCCCAGTCCGTAGGAGATCGCCGGTCCCGCCTGGCCGGAAGCGATGATACTGAAGCTCATCCCGATATTCCAGATAATCCCGCCGAGCACGCCTGTCAGATGAACCCCGAAAGAACCTTTGAAATACTCTCTGATGGGCACTTTTTCGCCGCTGAAAGGGAATTTCATGGCCAGAGTGTTGAAAACGAAATTGCTCAGGAAAAGACCGACCGAGAAAAAGAACACCGCTGTGTAAGGGGTGAGCTTGCCAACCTCAGGTGAGGCGAAGTTGTTGAGGTCCATTGATGCGGCGACGAAAGGATAAAAGAAGCCCATCAGAACGCCCGCGGCAATGGAAAGGATCAGGCCTTTGGTGCCGCCCGAGGAGCCTGAGCCGAGCCGCCGGTAGGCTACCGCATCGAGAATGATCGCCAGCACCACCACGGCGACTCCGGTAAAGAGAATTGGCGCATTCCCTACCGGGTTGTCTGCATAGTTTTTGAATACCCCGATTACCAGGGCCAGGCCCACGCCGACAGGGAAAGCCACAGCCATGCCGGCAATGTCGATTGCCGCTACCAGCAGTATATTGGAGAGGTTGAATACCACGCCTCCAATTATTGCAGAGGAGACATTAGCTCCCTTGGCTTGGCATATATCGGCGATAAAAGATCTTCCCTCAGTGCCGATACTACCCAGGGTCAGAGCGAAAATAGCCGACAGCAGGAGCACTCCGATCGCATAATCCCAGTAAAAGAGCTCGAATCGCCAGTAACGGCCGGCCAGCTTCTGGGTGTTAGCCCAGGAGCCCCAGCAAAGCATGGTTATGACACAAAAGATAACCGCCGGCAGGTACGAATGCAGAAAAAACATATGCAGCTCCCGGGAAAAATGTAACTCAGTTGATTTTTGGTTTTAAACTTTTCAAAGGTGTGTTGAAAAATGGGTTTCAGCTGGAATGTGTTCTATTTACACGCTAGAGGCACAGCATATCGTGCCCCTGCATATCGGTAATTTACCTTGAATTTGAAATACTATAAAGACATTTTTTTATTCTGTCCCAAAGAGGAATTATTAATATTTCAACATCTCTTTAAAGAAAATTGGATTTTTCCTGTAGTGTCAGGGGCAAGCATAAGACCGACCGCCAAAAAGAGAGTCCCAGGCCGCCCACAGCAACAAAAACTACAAGCGTACCGCTGCTACCTTCCGGTCCTGACGGGGTTAGCGAATTTTTGTTCTGTGGACCTGGGACAGATTTAAGATATTAAGGCCGATCTGTTGTGTCAAGTCACAATTACCCGGCAGGCGGCGGAACTAACAAATCTATGATTTTAGGAGCTGGCTGGAAAGATACGCAATCAGGGGATGTAGTTATCAAGGATGTAACTTTCCGGATTCTTGGCTGTGCCATTGATCACTACTTCGTAGTGCAGGTTCGGCCCTGTGGTAATGCCGGTCTTGCCGACAAAGGCGATAATATCACCACGCTTGATTTTTTGCCCCACCCGCACATTGCTTTTCGAGCAGTGAGCGTACTTGGTCACGATACCGTAATTATGGTCGATCATCACTGTCAAACCATAGCCGATCTGATGCTTCACCATTTTTACCGTGCCATCGGCGGGAGCGATGATCGATGCGCCATGACGGCAGGAAATGTCGATTCCGTTGTGCTGCTGCAAAATATGGAAAATCGGGTGGCTGCGTCGGCCGAAACGGCTTGATATATAACCATCGGAGGGCATGATTGAAGGGAAATGAGCCCACTTGTCTGCGCTCTCTTCCATGCTCTGGATAGCTTCCTGGAGGCTCTGGGTAACCAGGTCCGCTTTGCGCTGGAGTTCATCTACCTGATCTTCCTGCGTGTAAATCTTTCTGGCCAGCTGGCTGTTTATCTCGAATAATTCATCGTAATTGCCGGAAAAAGTTCCCCCGATACCGACTTTCTTGATTTCATCGTCCAGAACCTCGAGTCCGGCGATAGTGCGGAATGCCTGGTTTTCTTTCATCAGGTCGTTAATTGTGCCGTTCAGAGAAGATATCTTTTGCTCGACCGTTTCCAGTTTCTGGGTCAGAATGCGGTTTTCCCGCTGAAGATTGATAAACTTGAGGTAATCGAGGTTTTTGTTGCAGGATGAGAGAGTCAGGTAGCCTATGCCTAATAAAAGGGTAAAACAGAAAAGAAAAGCAGTTAA
>DATKXY010000202.1:0-32841 GCA_035528795.1 archaeon
ACCGTCGCAGTGGCCACAGGGACAGTCAGCTCCGGGGAACTCTCCGCAGCAGAACCCAGTCTCCTGGTAGAAGATTTCGAATCAGGCGCCGGAAAGGTGCGCGAATTTATCTCCCGGTAATTCTTTCCACACCCCTCTGGCATCCCATTTAATCCGGGCTACAATTTTTTCCGTCACAGTGCCCTTTCTCTATCTTTCCTTCAGGCAGCCGCAACCCCGGGCAGGCGAAATCCAGGATAGTCCGGCGAGCCGGGCGAAATTCGATCTGAAATGCTTAAAAACCGCTTTGTCAACTCAATCTAGATTCTGCATCCAAAATCCTCTGGAGCCTGTCTTTTTCTTTACTGCTCAAAAAGGTCTGACCGGCCTCTTTTCCGATCGGTTCAGGCCTCTGGTCGGCCAGCGGAGTTCCGGCCCTACCCATTAAAGAAACTCGAAGATTTAGCCGATATTAAAATCAACAGCGGTATCTTTTTCGGGCCGTAGACTATCAGGTACCGGAAATAATCTTTAGCCACCGGGAGATCAAGATGCCAGTAACAGAAGTTCCGAACAGTGGCTATGCTTACCGGGTACAGCCCCTTGATAAAGATCAGGCATCACAGAATGAGTATCAAAGGCGGGAGAAAAAGAAAAAATCAGATGAAAAGGGAAAAAAACAGGAGGATTCACTTGATAAAAGCGCCGGACGTAAAGATGGAAGCAGCAGAATAAATCTTATTGTCTGATCAAATCCGGAGAGCAGGCCATCAAAGGCGATTAGAAAACCCTTTTAATTCCCCAGAAAAAAGCCGTTCGGCACTTAAGGCCGAACGGCTTTTAGTCTGTCTGTGCTGAGCGATGAGAGCCGCCTCAAGGCAGATAATCCAGAACATCTCTCAGTACCTTTACAGGCCGCTGGTCTGCATCTATATAGTGAATCAGCCTGGAACCGTAGTCCATCTTGCCGTTAAAGTTACTGTCGTAGTATGATAAAATCCGGGCCGCGTTTTCGAAAAAGATATCCAGCCGCCTGCCGACAGCCTCAGCGTCCTGATCATCCTTCCGGCCCTCGAGTTTCGCCCGGCCGGTAATCCGGGCCACCGCCACTTCTCTTTTTGCGGTCACGTGCAATATCCCGCAAACCTCGATAAATGAGCCGATCATGTTCGCTTGCTCGACATTACGGGGCAGCCCGTCCAGCAGAAGGTAATCGGTCTCCGGATTGAAACTCCCGTCTCTGACCGCAGCCTCCAGATTTTCGCGGGCCAATTTCACTGTGGTCTCGTCATCCACCAGACCGCCGGACTTCATTATCCCGTCAATCCGTAATTCCAGCTCCGATGCCGTGCCCTTTTTGACCCTGGCCACGAGTGCCCGGAACATGTCTCCGGTGGAAAAATGCAAGTAACCCGGGAGCGTTCCCACAGCCTTGGCATTAGTCCCTTTGCCAATGCCGTTTGGGCCGAACATCAGAAAAGTTTTGAACCTGGACATCGCTCCTCTCTTCCTTTGGCTTGTTATCCCGCGCCAGAGTTCAGTGGATTTCAGCCTCGAGCGGGCAGTGTTTTATGGCAGCTGAAAAAGGACAGAAACCATTTGTCAAAAAAATATCCGATTGCCACTTAAATTTCAAGATAAATGTAGTTTTGCTGAATTATTGACAAAAAAAGAAAAATTTAATATAATATAATGCAATATATTTAAATGATGTTCTTCATATTCAATTCTTAGGAGGTAACATTGTCTGAAAGCAAAACCCAAATCACGACTTACATTTTAGTCAGCCAAAAAGAAAGGTTGAAAAATCTGTCCAATAAAACCCGGGTACCGATCAGCGAGTATCTGCGTGAGGGTATCGATCTGGTTCTGGACAAATACCGTGAAGAATTAAACACGCAGAAATTTCTCCGCCTTGAATAAAAGCCCGCAAGGGGCTGTGCGCGGCCTGGATGGCCTGATTCGGATTCCCACTCTGCAACCTGCGTCAGATAATTTCGGAGGTCCAAACATGGAAGAATTTAACGATCTATTAAACCATCTGGAACAAAAACTTTCTACTGTAAAGGTGGTCTATGATCTGCTTTATGCCAAGATGGGAGATTCAGCAGACAGCCAGAAGGATGACACCATTATACATTTCAGGGCCAGCGAAATAGAAAATCTTCTGATCACACTTGAAACCTTTGTCGAGGAACAGGACGCGCTGATCCAGGACTTTATCGAAAACCATCGCAAAAAAAGCCGTCTCGAACAGGTTTCAAAATAAGATAATCCCGGTTTATTTTACCCTTGAATCCAGATTAAAAACATGCATATGAAGATAAAAAGAGGTCTGCCAGACGGGTTCATATTCATTGAAGAGCATCTTGAGCCCCTGGTAAAAAAGATGCACACGTTAGGCTCGAACGATTTAAATGAGCTGGAGGCTTTTATCGACTACCTGCTCAAAGGTCCGGAGCAGCTGGACGATCAGAAGGAAAAAGCAAGGTCCCAGAAAATATATGAGTTCATGGATGGAGGAATCGATTAAAAAGAGAAACCGAATATAGTACTTATGTGTTTGTAAGCCGGACAACGCCTCCAAAACTCCTTAAGCAGTCCAATTGCCTTTCTTAAACGAATTCCCGAGCCAGAATCCCTATTTGCTCCCACTGTTACTTTTAAAGCAAGTTGGCCTTTTGGGGCTTTAAGCAGTAATAATCCACCCCCCCGGATGATTCCACCATCAATGATAACAAAACCTGGAATAACAAGATAATATGCCACAAAGTCCAGTTTTTCCCCCTGGTTATCTTATTTTAAAAAACGATTTTCCGCACCTTTATCTTTATCCTTGCGCCGAACCAGTCGAAACGGCTATCTTCTTCCCCTGATTAAAAACCAGAACTCTGTCGAGTGGTTTCCCGCAGTCCGGCTTAGCAAGCTCAAACAGCTCTGCATGCTTTATGGGCGAGCGGATTGATGCCTGTTCAGAGAGCGGAGACAAGCTGTTCTTTATTTGCAGGTTTTCCAGGTTTAAACATGTCAATATTAATTCCTAGCCAAAAATATTTGAAATTTATTTTATCTAACCACTAAGTAACTATGTTGCTTAGTGTCTTTGTGGTTAAAAATGTAAGAGATATTCTCTTAGAGTGAATTTGTAAGAATCTGACACTTTTAACTCCTTTGACCTGACTCCTCAATAACCGAATCCTTAGGTGCAAGCCTGTTACCTGTTCCGGGAGCCTGTGATGAACGACAAACAATTCAAACCCTTCGTTCCGGCCCAGACCAGTATGAAAGAATTTACCCTGCGGGCCATTTTGCTTGGAATGGTCATGGCTGTGATTCTGGGCGCCGCCAATGCTTATCTGGGAATGAAAGCGGGCCTGACAGTGGCGGCCACTTTTCCGGCTGCGGTAGTAGCCATGGCGGTCTTGCGTGTTTTTAAAGGGTCGATTCTTGAGGAGAACATTTCCCGAACCACCGCCTCAGTGGGCGAAGCCCTGGTGGCCGGGGCTATTTTCACCCTGCCTGCGTTCGTGATCTCCGGTGTCTGGGAGAATCTCAACTACTGGGACTGCACCATGATCATGGCTGTGGGAGGCATTCTCGGAGTCCTGTTTGTAATCCTCCTACGCCGCCCGCTGGTCGAGGAGGCCGACCTACCATATCCGGAATCAGTAGCCTGCGCCGAGGTGGTCAAGGCCGGCCAGCACGGGCAGACCGGGGCCAAATACGTGTTCGGCGCAATGGGCCTGGCCGCCTTTTTCGAGTTTTTCAAGAACACCAACGGGATCAGGCTGATCAAAGAAAACGTAACCCAATATTTCCCCTTTAAAACCAGCTTTATGGACCTCTTCCCGGGCCAAGCCGCCTCCAGCACAGGCACATACGGCGGCGGTATGCTCGTGCAGAGCCCCTCGGCTTCTCCGGCTCTGATAGGGGTAGGATATATTATCGGTCTGAGACTCTCCTGCTGGGTCTTTGCCGGGGGAGTGCTGGGCTGGCTGGTTTGTATCCCCATGGCTATCTTTTTCAACTCTGCGCTTGACACATATCACGCTGCCGGAGTTCCATGGCAGAATATCGCTAATAATGTCTGGCGCAACCAGGTGCGCCCCTTTGCGGTCGGCTCCATGCTCGTAGCCGCTTTTTACACGCTCATGCGCATGCGCAAGCCCCTGGTCGACGGGATAAGCAAGGCTTTCTCGGAGTTCCGTCTCAGCCAGAAAGGCGCTTATACCCCGAACAGGCTGGAAACCGATATCAATTTCAAATGGGTCCTGACCAGCATTATCCTGCTGGTTCTGCCCATGGCCGTGCTGTACTGGTATTTCTCCGGGTCGCTCCTGAGCGCTGTCGTGGCCGCAATTGTGATGTCTATCGCCGGCTTCCTTTTCAGCGCTGTGGCCGGCTATCTGGTCGGTCTGATCGGGAGCTCCAACAACCCGATAAGCGGGCTGACCCTGTCCACATTGCTGGTGGCCGCAGTGCTGATGGTCTGGCTGGGCACCACCGGCACCAAAGGAATAGCGGCGGTGCTGGGAGTGGCCGGGGTTGTCTGCTGCACTGCGGGTGTAGCCGGCGACATGCTCCAGGACCTCAAGGTCGGGCATATCCTGGGCGGCACCCCGAAGCGGATGGAGATTGCCGAGATTCTTGGTGTAGTGGTAGCCTCACTGGTCTTGACCGGTCCGCTCTGGCTGCTGCACAATTATACTCCCGGAGGGATCGGAGGAGCGGAGCTGCCGGCCCCGCAGGCGGGACTGATGGCCCTGATGGCCAAGGGCATTGTGAGCGGCGAGATGGCCTGGCCGCTGGTCATTATGGGCGCCTTCTTCGCCCTGGGCCTTATCCTTATCGGCGGCGGCTCCCCCATGCTTGTGGCTGTGGGTATGTACCTGCCTTTCTATTCCACTTTCGCCATTTTTGTGGGCGGAGTGATCAAGTACCTGCTCGAGCTGAAAATCCGCAAAACCAGCAAGAGCGGGAAACAGGCCGCAGAAAACACAGGGCTGCTCCTGGCGAGCGGATTTGTCGCCGGAGAGAGCCTGACCGCGATCCTTCTGGCAATGTTTGTTTTCCTCAAGGTCAATTTCACCACCAGTCCCATGTTCGACTGGTCTGTTGAAGTGGCAGACAGGCCCCTGGCAGGCTGGTATCAAGCTTACCTGTCCAGCGCAGAGAGCTGGATGCCCTGGCTCGGTCTGATAATTTTTGGCAGTCTGCTTTATGTGCTGATCGCCATTCCGGCAGCCAAAGCCCGGGAGGCGAAAACCGGGGACAGCCCCCTGGCCGGTGACTAGCGGTTTTCACCTGAACCCCTGAGCTTGAAAAATTTCCGTGCTACGAAGTGTGGGTTGATAAATTAACCCTGGTGACTTCACTTTAAAGATAAACGAGGTAAAGATGAGCAGTCTACAGGAAGCGGCGTTGAACACAATCGGCGGCTGTATGGGAGTGAAAAAAGGCGAAAGCGTGCTGGTTATCTGTGATGAGCCGGAGCGCAAGATCGGTTTTGCGCTCTGGGAAGCGGCAAAAAAGCTGGGGGCCGAGGCAATGCTTCTGGAAATCATTCCCCGCAGCTCGAACGGCGAGGAGCCCCCGCCCTCTGTGGCTGCATACATGAAAGAGGTCGATGTCCTGCTTTGCCCCACCAGCCGTTCCCTGACCCATACCGATGCCAGGCGCGCTGCCAGCGCAGCCGGTGTGCGGGCGGCCACTCTGCCCGGAATCACCGAGGAATGCATGATCCGCTGCCTGAACGCCGATTACACCAAAATCGCCAGGCTGAGCCAGCAGGCGGCCCAGGTGTTGAGCGCCGGCAGTCAGGTCCGGGTCAAATCACCGGCCGGCACTGATATCGAATTCTCTATCGAGGGCAGAGCGGCTCACGCTGATACCGGCATTGTCCACAACCCCGGGGACATGAGCAACCTCCCGGCCGGAGAAGCGTACCTGGCCCCGGTCGAGGGCACCGCGAACGGGGTGATTATTTTCGAGGCTGCAGTGGCTGGACTGGGCAAACTGGGAGATGAGAAGATCAGGATCAAGGTGGAGGACGGCTGGGCTGTCGAGATAACAGGCGGGGCCCGGGCTGAGAAGCTCAACGAGATCCTCGAGCCGCACGGCAGGGACGCTTACAATATCGCCGAGCTGGGAGTGGGCACCAATGACAAGGCGATAATCAGCGGCAAGATCCTGGAGGATGAAAAGATACTCGGCACAGTCCACATGGCCCTGGGAGACAACAAATCAATGGGCGGTAAGATCGGCGTGCCAAGCCACATTGACGGGCTGATCCTGAAACCCACGGTCTGGATCGACGGGAAGCTGATCATGGAGAACGGGAAGCTGACACTTTGAGGACCTGAACTTCTGATAGTTACTAAAAATACCAAGATCCGTCCGGCTGGATGATATAAGCCGGTCAAGGCCGCCAGATCAGCGGGCCGGCACCCTTTTTGCCCTGGTTCAACGCAACACCCGTATCCGACCATCGTGATTATCACAAAAAGGGTGCCGGCCCGCCGCGGTTATCGAAATCCTGTCAGCTTGAAAGTTTCTTAACCGATTTTCAGCCTGAAAAGAACAAATGAAACTCTCCACCAAATCCGCTGTGCTGGCGTTTCTCTTGTTTATGGGGATCCGTGCGGCTGAAATGTCAGGGAGCGATCCATTCAGCCGTCAATGGATTTTTTCATCGGAGACCTCGGCAGTTATTTACTGGCAGCTTGGAGAGATCAGCGAATCACGCACGAGCTGTGTCGAGTACGGCAAAACCGAGAGCCTCGGCCAGAGCACACAGGTGACAAAGAAACCCCGCTGGTCCCACTTTCACCGTCTGAGCGGCCTGGACCCCGGAAGCACCTACTATTACCGGATGGTCGTTATCGATACAGTGACAAATATCCAGACCGTAAGCGGAATCTATCAGTTTACCCTCCGGAACAACGACAAAGCGCTCCGCATCCCCGGGGATCTGCAGGGCCCGCCTTACATCCTCGACCAGCCGGATGCTTACTATATCCTTACCGGGGATATCACTGCAGACGGCACAGCGTTCGAGATCACTGCGACCGGGGTCACTCTCGACCTGGACGGGCACACGGTGACTTTCGGCAACAACACCTCCGAACAGGTGTTCGGAGTGCTGTTCGCCTGCGAGGGCAAAGCCACGCTTGCCAACGGTCACATTGTGCAAGGCGCACGGTCCAAGGATTACAGTTGTGCGGTAAGAAGCCACGGCCGACCCTATCCCACCGAGATTTTCGGGATCAGCACCGATGTCCACCTCAAGTGCGCATATCCGATCAACTTCCTTAACCAGGCCTCGGATCTGCAGATCCACCACAACCACCTGTACAGCCGGGTCACGGAGCTCGAAAGCCGACACTATCCCGGCAATGCCCTCCTGCAGGTAACAATAAGCGGTGGTAATATCCAGATCCACGACAATCTGCTTACAGAGGGCTGCCACTGGGGGATTTTACTGAGAGAGGGTGGGATCAATGTCGAGGTGGAGCATAACGATATCATGCATCACCAGCAATATGTCAACGGTTATGCGCTGGCCCCGTGCCCGGGTTCCGATATCCACCACAACAAGGTAACCTCAACAGGCCGCGGCGTGCACCTGACCGGTGAGGGGATTCTCTTTCACGACAACTATTTCGATCATAAAGGTCACATGCACCTGGATGATATGCCGCAAGGCTCCAGGCCCTTTCAGCACCAGATGGTCGAGCTGCACGGGGTCAAGTTTGAAGGGAATACGGCCAGGAACTGCCAGGTCTATAACAACTTCGTGCGGATCGTGCAGAAGCTGCCCCGTGACTCGGACGGCCAGGGGCTTCCTGAGGATAAAATGGACAACGGGGTTTATGTGCGCTCCACTACAGGCACAATCACCGGAAATTACCTCGTGGATAACCAGCAGAATTGGGAACCCGACCGCTGGAGAAATTACTATGTCAAGTATTCACCGGACCTGCCTCCGGCCAGAATAATCAGCAACGACGCCACCTCCCTCTATGCCAGGTTCCAGGGCGCAGTGGCCGGTGAGTACGCAATCTATATGATCTGGCAGTACGTCCCCGCCACACCGCTCAATATCGCCTGCTACGACCCCAATGCCATGAATCAGGTCTATAACAACAAGTTCGTGGCCCTGACAGAGTATAGCCAGACCAGGCACGGCGATTACGGAGATTCCGGCCAGTGGGCCTCCACGATCATGTTTATCGATATGACACACGGCCTGTCAACCGGGGAGGGAAAGTACTCGATCTATATCCACAATAACCAGTTCGTGAGCAACGATCTTTTTTTCAATGGCAGCGCTGAGGTGAACATGACTGTCCCGCTAGAAGACAATGTCTTCACTCTGGTCGACACTCCGCTGCTTACTGTCAGGGAGAGCCGTTTCCGGGCTGTCGGCTCTGCTCTGGAGAAGAAAGTCAAGGCCGCAAGAAACGATCTCAAACTGACTCCGGAGAGTGACGGGGGCCAATCATCGCTCGAGCGGAACCCGGACTTTGACGGTGACGGGAGACTCACTATAATAGATGTGGTCGTCCTTCTTATAAAAATCTGCTCGGAACCTTACAATCCGGCTCTCGACTGGAACGGCGACAGTGAAAACACCACAGGGGACGCGATTGCGCTGCTGTTGCATATTTTAAGCGCAAATGAAGCGGTTATGCTTTCCTCAGCCTGGGCCGCTCAGTTTTAAGCCTTGCAGTAATCGGGTCGGAGGAGTTGATCTTCAGGCGATTACCCCTTAGATTCAGACAATTTCAGAACCAGAGGCGAATTTTGTCCAATCCTGCAGACAGCAATCCTGTTTTGCGCCGCGACATAGATATCATGCCTGTACAGGGCGAAGACGGCTCGGCGATGATTGTCATGCGTGACCCCCTCGAGCTCTATGGGAAAGGCCCTGTGGCCCTGCGGGCCGAGACCCTGGGGATACTGGCCATGCTGGACGGCCATCACAGCCTGGAGGATATCCGGATGCGGCTGGTCGAGCAGACAGCCCGGGCCGGCCGGCTGACTTCCATTCCGAAAGAGGTGATCCAGGGATTTCTGGATCAGCTTAACGAGGTCTATCTTCTGGACAACGAGCGCTACCACAGTGCGCGCCTGAAGCTTGTCGAAAACTTCGCCGCCCTGGACAGCCGCCCTGCAGCGCTGGCCGGAAAATCTTATCCCAGGGAAAAAGCGGCCCTCGTGGAATATATCGACGAGCTTCTCGCCCCAGGGATAGAAGAGACCAGGCATTCTGAACTCAAAAACAAACAGATAGTAGCCCTGGTCTCCCCCCATATCGATCTGCAGGCCGGAGCCCGCCTTTACGCTGCAAGCTACAATCTTATCAAAGGACATTCCTACGACAGAGTGGTGATCCTGGGTGTGGGGCACAACCTGGAGAGCGGGCTTTTCTGTTTCACTGACAAGAATTTCAGCACCCCGCTCGGCACTGTGCCTACAGACCGCCTGACTGTCACCCGCCTCAAAAAAGCCGCCGGACCCATGGCTGCGGATAACGATTTCGCACACCGCGGGGAGCATTCCATAGAGTTCCAGCTCATTTTCCTTCAGCGTGTGCTCGAGGGCCCTTTCAGCATTGTGCCGGTATTATGCGGCTCACTGTACGAGCAGCTGATACTTGGGGATAAGAAAAGGCCCCGGGAGATAGCCGGGCTCGGGGCCGCCCTGGATTACCTCGCCGGACTCCTGGAAGATCCCGCCAGCCGGACCCTGCTCCTGGCAGGGGTGGATTTTTCGCACGTAGGGCCCAAGTTCGGCGACAGATCGAGCGCTATGAGCATTACGGCTGAATCGACCAGGCACGACAAGACCCTGCTCGAGGCCCTGACCTCCCTGGATGTGGATGCTTTCTGCGCGGCAGGCAGGGGAGTGCGCGACCGCTACCACGTGTGCGGATTTACGGTGCTCTCCCTGCTTTTAGAAGTGCTGCCTGAGGGAGTAAAGGGAGTGGAGCTGGGCCACCGGGTCTGGCACGAGGAGCAGTCCCGCAGCGCTGTGAGCTTCGCCTCTTGTGTGTACTACCGGGATTAGGAACTATATTACCTCCCCAATACCACCACCTCGCCCATACAGGGCGAGATGAAATGCAGAACGCCACGGTCTGCTTTGAGGCCCTCCGAGATCGTTCCGCACCTTACCAGGACCGTGAACTTTTTATCCGGGTCATCCTCTCCTACTCCCAGAACGTAAACACTTGCAAACCCCATTTCCTCGGGGATCTGGAAAGAGAATTCTTCGTCCGTGCCTTGCGGGAAAACGAGCACCAGATCGCCCTTTGCCAAAACTGCGGCCTCGCTCGCGGTGAGCATGCGCCAGCCTGAGAGAAGGTCTTCGGCGGTCTCCTGCAGGTCACCGGCAACGAGCACGTGAAGGAACTCATCGCTCAAATTCTCACCGGCAGGAGATATGCGAATGATCCAGCCTCCGGGTACGACTTCCGGATAAAGGCTAAGGTCGAGGCCGTGGCTCATGTCCAGACCCGCAAAGCGGAATGGCTCTTCGTTCGAGCCCCAGACCTCGCGCGCGGTCTCCCTGGGCAGAAAGGTGCGGCCTGCGAGCTTAGCCGGCCCGTTCACTGCCATAAAGGTGTCCCTTTTGTCCAGGTACGGCTGAAAGGCCGTGTTCAGAATCCAGGTTTTTTTATACCTCGGGTCCCTGGCAGTGACCCGGTCGTAAATCACCACTGTACCCGGTTTCACATACACCAGGCTCCGCACCACGGATTCCACCTTGGGCCGGTTCTTGAAATCCCTGCCGTAAGCGCAGAAAAAATCGCTGTTGTAGGCGCGGGTCAGATCCGCGCGGACAAAATCGATAGTGTCGCCGGTGAACCAGTCCAGAACAGTGGCGCGCTCGAAATGATAGCCTTCGAGGCGGTTCGCCTGCCAGATCCCGACATTATGGTTATTCTGGGTCGAGCGCCCTCCAAGGCTCACCACCACACGCTGGCCGCCGTCGTTGAAAACCTCGAGACCCTGGGGCGCGGGAGCCTGGAAGCGTTCCTCAGGATCATAAATAAGCAGGGTGTTGTGGGCCAGGGTGCGGTTAGCGAAATTTATGTAGTGGGCCGTATTCATCGGGGCGTAGACCCCGGCGTCGATAGCCAGGGCCTTCTTGCGGAAAATGCTGAAATGCCCCACATCGAGGTGGTCGTGCGAGCCGAACCAGTCGCCGGCGTGGAAGCTCACCAGGGTGGCATCCTCTGTCCAGCCGCTGCGCATGAAAAAGAGGTCGTATGTCTCCGGGCAGAGCCGCACAGATTCGGGCAGGACTTCCCCTGGAGCGGTTACTGTCACGCCCGGGTCGTACCAGAGGAGGTAGTACCAGATATGCAGGGGCAGGAGGTCGAGGCTGCGCTCCTGGATACGCGAGAGGATCCAGGCCGCCAGCCCGTTATTGTAACGCCGGGCGACAATCATGAAAAGGCGTCCGTTGTCCCAGCCGTTGTCCGCTACGAACTCCGGTACATCCCCGTAGCGCGCCAGGGTATAGTCAGGAAGCACCTGGGCCGCATAAAAGCTGGTGAAGCGGTTGAGCCAGTCGCCATTCTCTTTCAGCCCGGCGAAACGGTTCTCGCGGGGCAGGCTCGCGCTCTCGAGCGCCTCGAGCCACATCCCCAGGTTCAGAAAACTGGCCCGGGTGCTGTAGGAAAGTCCCTCGTGCCAGCCGCCTTCGAAAAGCTCGACCGCCGGCCTCAGGTTGTTCTCCCAGTAGCTTTCGGCAAAAGAGAGCCATTCCCCGGCTTCAGGGACCTCGCCCATCAGGGCCAGCGAGCCGAGATAGACCGCCCGCAGGTGGTACCAGCTATGGTTGTTGAACACGTCATCATCGGTCCTCATCCGGTGGACCAGATCACGCATAAAGCTGGTCATCCGCTCGCGGACCAGCTTTTTGTCCTGCGGGCTGAAACCTGGATAATTATAGAGCCAGTCATAGACGATCGACATAACACTCAGGTGCCAGGACTGCCCGTCATCCTGCCCGATTGCCAGGAGCATGGCCAGGGCGGTATCGGCGGCCTGTGTGTCAGCAGGGTCGATTACCCAGCGGATGGCATAGGAGGGCAGCACATTAGCCGGCTTTCTGCCGCGGGGCACATCGCTGAACCGCCCGCGCCACATGCTCAGCCTTTCGTATTCGGCTCTGTAAGGCGGCCGCAGCATGCGCGCACGCAGGCTGTCCACGCAGTTGTACCAGGCAGGGTCCGTATTGACAAAAATCCTGGGGCGCCCGGGCCTTACGCCTGCGAACAGGGGCAAAGCGGATAAAATGAACAATGCTAAACAACCGCAACCTATGCAGTAAAAATAACTTCTCAAGGCTTTATCCTTTTGAAAATTTTAACTTAGAGTTCCCAATCCAGCAGGCAAATCGAAAATGGTTTATCCAGGCTTTGAACATCAGTCAATACCTATCTGAAAGGATTATATTTTCACCCGGCTATCCTTACCAGGATGGCTCGACTCTCCCGCCTGTCTGATCAAGGATCTCGAAAAGTCTCCTTTCCAGATCAAAGACCAGGCTTCTCAGTTCCGGGTCTTTAATCTGACCGTTGTACATGTTCCGGCTTCTTCTGTCCATAACGCTCGAACTCTCGATCTCATAACCGACCTGCGTTGTAATGCGGACATCCCCCAGCAGGTTGTTCATCTGGTGCGGGTCATTCTCGATATCGTAGAGCTCATTGATATCCCAGATACCGTGATAGCGCATATAACTGTACTTGTCTGTGCGTAGGCCGAGGACAGACGGGTTCTGCGGATAGTCGCGCTCCCAGAAATATTCGTAGAGGAACTCGGTGCGCCACCCGGCCGGCTCGCCTTTGACCAGGGGCAGGAAAGAGCGGCCGTGAATGGACGGCAGGGGAGAAGCCCCGGCAGCTTCCAGGATAGTGGGAGCGAGATCCATGTTCAGCACGAGCTCTTCCCTGAACCGGCCTCTATCTGCCAGAGCGGGGCAGTGCACGATCAAGGGCACCCGTATGGAAGGCTCATACATGTTCCTTTTGTCGATCAGTCCGTGTTCGCCGCACAGGAAACCGTTGTCGCTCATAAAAATAACCAGAGTATCCTCGATCAGCCCTTCTTTTTCCAATGTATCCAGCACCGCGCCGACCGAGTCATCCACTCCCAGCAGGCACTCGCAGTAGTCCCTGTAGAACCGGTCAAACCCATAGCGGTTATCGTACATCGCATCCACCCCGATACAGCTTTTTCTCGCAGCTTTCAGCCAGGCCGGCTTGCCCTTGTAGTTCTCCTCAGTATCGGCCATGGATGCCGGTTCCGGGACCACGATGTCCCGGTACTTGTTTTTATGCCTGGGCGCCGGAACGAAATCATCGTGCACGGCTTTATGGGACATATAGAGAAAAAACGGCCGGTCTTTGTTTTCTTTTACGAAGTCCGCTGCATATTCGGTTATCAAATCGGTAGTATATCCCTCCCGTTGGACATGTGTCCCGTCTATGTTGAACAGAGGATTGAAATAGACCCCCTGTCCCCGGAAAGAGACCCAGCAGTCGAACCCGGGCCGCGGACTGTCTTTTGAGCCGCCCATATGCCATTTCCCGATAAAACCGGTTTTATAGCCCGCTTTCTGCAATTGTACCGGGAATGTCGGGATGCTTTCCGGAAGAGGCGTCTGGTTATCGAGGATTCTGTGTTTATGCGCATAGAGACCGGTCAGGATCGTAGCCCGGCTCGGCGAACACAGGGAAGTCGAGACAAAGGCATTGCGGAACAGGATGCCATTTTGGGCCAGGCGGTCGAAATTCGGAGTTTCGAGGACCGGATGCCCCAGACAGCTCATGGCGTCAAAGCGCATATCGTCGATCAATATAAACACGATATTTCGCTTCTTACCGTTTCCAGAGGCATTTCTCCGGCATTGCATAAACAGGGGGGCTGCCAGCGAGAGGGATGCTGCATTTTTTAAAAAACCTCTTCTGCTGCAATCCTTGTTCCAGGATGAGAGTTTCACGGTTTCACTCATTGCCAGTTCCTCATTGATAATTATTTTTCCCAGTTCCGCTCGAGCGGGGCGCACCCGGATTCGGGCATAAGGCTAACTCTCTAGCATTTGACAATTATAAAATCCCGACCCTCTTACAGCAATGGACTGATTTTTATATTTCCACTTCTAGCTAAAATACACCTTTTGTGCTTCCGGCCCACTTTTTTCTGGAGATTTGCGCCTGTTTCCAGTATTTTTTTTTGATTTCCCTTTTGTCAAAGCAGGCAGCTTCGGAAAAGTCCAGCTCAAAAAGTTTCCTTTTTAAAGGTCACTCCCATGCTCGAAGATTTAAAAGAAGCGGTTCTCGAATCCAACCTCCGGCTTTACAGGGAAGGTTTGATTATTTCCACTTTCGGCAATGTAAGCGGCATAGACCGCGAGACAAACCTCGTGGTAATCAAACCCAGCGGAGTGGCGTACGATGCCTTGAAAGCAGAGCACATGGTAGTGGTGGATCTTGAGGGCCGGGTAGTTGAAGGCTCTCTTAACCCTTCATCGGATACGCCTACCCACCTCCTGCTTTATGAATCCTTCCCGCAAGTCGGGGGGATAGCGCACAGCCATTCCCGTTACGCCACTATCTGGGCCCAGGCCCAGCGGCCGATCCCCTGCCTGGGAACGACCCATGCGGACTACTTCTATGGCGATGTCCCGATAACCAGGTCCCTTACCTCGGAGGAGATTGGGGGCAGCTACGAGGTCGAAACAGGCAAAGTGATTGTCGAAACGTTTCAGTTCGATCCAAGGCCAGTGCCGGCTGTGCTGGTAGCCTCGCATGGCCCGTTCACCTGGGGAGAGACACCCGGTCAGGCGGTGCTGCACATGGTGCTTCTGGAGGAAGTGGCCAGGATGGCCTTGGGCACCCTGTCTCTCAATCCGCAGGCCGAGCCGATCGGCAATGACCTGCTGATAAAGCATTTTTTGAGAAAACACGGCCCATCCAGCTACTACGGACAGAAAAAATCAGGTGAGAGCTACGGGTCCTGATTCCCGGAAAATATTAATGAACTGAATTCCATATCTTAGATTCTTACAAATTCACTCTAAGAGAATATCTCTTACATTTTTAACCACAAAGTAACTATGTTGCTTAGTAGTTAGATAAAATAAATTTCAAATATCTTTGGCTAGCTTTCACAGTCTGTTACCGGGTCGCTAACTTTCAAGGCGTGAGGGAAATTTCATGGAGCCGATCTCGAGGAAAGAGCTTTATAAATGGTGTTCGATACCTGTCCAGGAGCTTGCCAGACACAACCCCAAAGTCCCTTTCTCAGTGCTCGAGACCTCAGAGGAGATGGGCCGGGCGATGGCGCGCGAGCTTGTCGAAGAGGTGAAAAAGAACAACCGGGAGGGGAAGTCCACCAGGGCCATTATCCCCTGCGGCCCTTCCTCGTGGTATGCTCCTTTCGCGCAGATAGTGAATTCAGAGAGGGTCAGCCTGAAAGAACTCGTGGTTTTCCACATGGATGAATGTCTGGACTGGGAGGGCAATCTCCTGCCTCCGGGCCACCCTTACAATTTCCGTTCCACAATGGAGCGGGTCTTTTACAATCCCATTGGGCCGGAACTGGGCGTGCCGGAAAAAAACCGCTTCTGGCTTACCCCTCAAGCACTGGAAAGGGTGCGCGAGGCAATCTGGAAAGCCCCGCTGGATATCACTCTCGGCGGCTGGGGCCAGGATGGGCACATTGCTTACAACCAGGCCCGCAGGGAACCTTACAGCCAGCTCACTCTGGAGGAGCTGGAGAATTCCTCGATCAGGGTCCAGTACAACAACTGGGACACCGTGATCGCCCTGGCTCAGCGGGTGCTGGGCGCGGCTTACCAGTTCGCCCCTCCCATGTCGGTAACCCTGGGAATCAAGGAATGCCTGTCCGCGAAAAAGGTGCGGCTCTTCTCGGACACCGGCCCCTGGAAGCAGACCGCTTTCCGCGTAGCGCTTTTCGGCCCCCTGACCCCGGAATACCCCATGACTCTGTTGCAGAAACATCCGGACGCCAGGATAACTGCCACGCTGGAAACCGCGGCCCACGCGATCAGCCTGCATCCTGAGTGGGAGCTGTTTTGAAAAGTTTTGAAAGAATTTCAGACAAACTTTCATGTCCGTATGCGGACACAACGAAGCATGAAAATCAAGAAGACACACCCCGTCCGCTGCGCGGACACCCCTCTCAAGAGGGGACTTTCCTGTAAAGGGGATGCATAAGTGGATTTTCTTCAATACAAAATTTTGATCGGCACCGGAGGGATCGGCTCAGGCATGTTTTTCGATCTCAAGGGAAACCGCACCCTGGGGCGTGAGGAGAGCCGTGAGGGGTACCTGCTCGGCAACCTCGATTTCTGCAAGCTGCACATTATCTCGCACTATGTCGCGGTATTTCTGCGCCCGGGCGCAGGAACTCGGGCTTCATTCAAAGTCGTTCCGCTCGGCAAAATAGGCTCGGACAATACAGGAGAATCCCTGGTCGGGATGATGCATAAAGTGGGGATGGACACCAGCTTCGTAACCAGAGACAAGTGGGCCACGACTCTCTTTTCAGTCTGCTTCCAGTACCCTGACTCTTCCGGCGGGAACATAACCACTGCCGCGAGCGCCTCGAGCCGCCTCACCCCGGATGAGATCCGGAAAGCCGAGCCGGTTTTCAATGCCTACCGCGGCCAGGGGATCGCCGTGGCAGCCCCTGAGGTTCCGCTGGAAACCCGCCTCGCGCTCCTGGAATTAGCTACAGAGTACGGTTTCCTTCGCTTTTGCGCACTTAATTCGGCCGAGATAGTTCAGCTCTCCGCCGCGGATTTCTTCAAGCACACGGATGTGCTCGCCTTGAACCGCGATGAAGCGGAAAGCCTGCTCCAGGCCCGCCTGGACCCCGGGAAGCCGCGATCTTTCCTCAAGCTGCTCGAAAAAAAACTCATCTCTTACAATCCCGGCATCAGGATCTCGCTCACCATGGGAAGCGCAGGATCGTACGGTTTCGAAAGGGGCGCCTGGGAATTCACACCCAGCGCCGAGGTTAAAGCCAAAAGCACCGCGGGAGCGGGTGATGCGAGCCTGGCCGGATTAATCATCTCGGCAGCCTGCGGCTTTCCGTTTATCCTTCCCAAAAGAAAGAAGAGAAAATCCCTGGCGCAGGCTCCACTCGAGACAGCGCTCGATTTTGCGGCCCTGCTCGCCTCCCTGTCTGTCATGTCGACAGACACTATCAACCTCGAGGCCAATCGAAAAACACTCTGTGAACACGGGAAAAAACTCGGGTTGACTTATTCCGACCGGACAGCGCGGCTCCTGGAGCTGGATTGACCGTGGGCTCTCGCTCTGCGCCGGCGGCTCGAGGGCATCTCTCAGAAGCTTCTCTCAGGTTTTCCTTTCAGCTTTTATCTTAAGAAAACCGTTGAAAAAAGATACCATTTTACCAAAAGAATATTGCTTGCTTTTTATAACGCTATAAAAATCAATGGATTATTGCTGGGGCGGTTCGCGAACTGTCCCGCCTTGGGATTTTTACGAAGGTCTTTCAAGCTGACTATCAAATAGTACTATTGGTACCAGCCAACTTTAGGCGGGCTGAAAGCCCGGAATGAGACCAGCGGATCGAGTTTCAGGGCTTTCTTGCGCTCGGACTCAGCTTCCCTGGACCTGCCCAGGCCCTCGAGAGCCAATGAGCGCCTGAACAGATGAACCGCCTCCGGGTTTCTTCCAGTGTCGTAGTTGACCCCGTCTATTATATGCTCGCTTTCCGATACACCGTGGCGCTCCAGGTCCTCAAGCATCTTCCGGTAGACCCGGCGCGCCCGGTCTTTTTGACCCAGTTTTTCTAGCGCTTTCCCGCGGTAGTACTGGAATGCGCTGCCCGGTTTCGGGTTGTCTTGAGCCACGGTTTCGAACATCTTCCCGGCTTCCTCTTTCCGCCCCAGGGCCTCGAGAGCCAGGGCCACGTAGTAGCGCTTGCGGGCGTGAATAGTATCCGGCTGTTCGTCAATCTCCAGGTTGGGCGGGTAAGTCAGGGAGAGAGTGTAATGCTCGAGGGCCTTCCCGTAATTTCCGGCCTCGAATTCCAGTCTGCCCTGCCTGAGATGACTTTCCACCCAGTACTGGTGGACATCGTACCTGCTCTCCCAGGTATGGAAATGATGTGTGTTCAGCCACTTGAGCGCCTCCCCGTAGCGGCCTGCCCGGATATAAAGGGAGATCAGCCTTTTCAGCACTGCATCACTCCCGGAAACCTGTTCGATATATTTTTCCAGGGAGGCGACCCGCTGTCCGACCGAAAATTTCAGGGACGCGTAAACATTATCGAGCTCGAGCATGGCGAGAACGGCCTGGCCGGGATCCGTTTCCACTGCGGTCTCATACGCCGTACGGGCACGCCCGGGCTGGTTCTTATGCATCCAGGCATAGCCCAGGTTCCGGTGAGCCACGACATTGGAAGGCTCAAGCGCAACCGCTCTTTCCCAGGCCCCTATGGCTTCTTCTGCGAGCTCCTTGCTGTAATACAGATTCCCCAGTAAATAATGCGCATTTGCATCTTCCGGGCAGTATTCAACCGCCCGGCAGAGCACAGGCAGGCTTTCCAGACGGTTCGGGAAGCAGTATTCCGGCGAAATCCTCGAGCCTGTCGAGCGGAACTCCGCTGACTGGCCCTTATTTCCCAGGAGCTCGCTGTAATATGCAAGGTAGTAATAGACCAGCGGGGAAATATCTTTTGACTCTTCCCTGTCCCTGTCCGCGATCATCCGCAGCGTGCCGACAGCATCCTCATAGAGGCCGCAGCGGGCATAGCGGATCGCAAGCTCGAGCTGGTTCTCGCTGGTGCAGCGGGAAACATGGAGCAGGGTTCCGGCGGCCTCGGCGGCTTCCTCCCTCCGCCCGAGACGGTTCAGGGCCACAACCCTTTCAGACAGGGAGAGCAGGTCGAGCGGATCGAAGGCCTGGACTGTGAGCGCGGTCTCCAGCGCTTCACGGTGATGTCCGAGGCGGTTGAGAACGAGCGCTTTAACTGCATGGGCCTGGGCGCTGTCACTGTTACCCTTCAGGCTGCGCCCGATATGCTCGAGCGCTCTCTCCCAGCGGCCCTGGGAAGCGGTGAGCTGGGCCAGCTCAAAATGGGCCGCGCTGTACCAGGTTGAATCATAGCTTGCGCGATTGAGGCTCTTCACGGCCTCTGCAATTTCTCCCAGCAGGCTTTGCGAAAGGCCCTGATAGTAGCGTGCCTTGGCGAAAGACGGCTGCCGCTTGAGAGCTTGAGCGAAATGCTCCAGGGCTTTTAGATACTCCCCCCTTTTAAGCAGCAAAAGCCCCACAGCAGTGTTCGTGCGCACATCACCAGGGTCGCGGCTCAGGGCTTCCCGGTAATAATTCATGGCGAGTGCGGAATCGCGGAACTTTTCCATGTAGTCGCCAAGCACGAAAAGCTCATCCTGGGACTCGATCTTCCCGGGCTCCTGAAAAGGCGGTTCAGGCTCAGGCAAAGACGGGTTGGCGGGTTCCGGATGCCGGAAAGCGAGAAGGGTCTCGCCGCCAGCAGCAAGGACTGTCAGCTTGAGCGAAAAAAGTTCGGTTCCCCTGGGAGCCTTGAACTCGGCTACAAAGGGATTGGCAGGGTCGGCATCCATTGTGCGCCTGAAAATCTCTGTTCCATCCGCGGTGAGAATTATCCGGGCCCCCTTGTTCCGGCCTGTGGGCGACCAGCCGAATTTCACCACACCCTCGTGCAATTTAAGACTAAGAGAGCCCTCCATGTTCGCATAATCCCAGACCCCGATATCGCGCACCGGGAACCAGAAATGGCTGAAGATCTTGGTTTCCCCGGGCATGATCCAGTGGTAGTCCGGCTGGTTGTCAGAATATGCGCCGGCCTGGGGCTCGAGATACGGCAGGTCGCCATCACTGAGAATCCTCTCCCAGATCCGGCCCGAAGGCGCAGTGCCCCAGGTCCAGAGCTTTTTCCCGCGGACAATGTGATGGTCTGCTACATGGGCCAGGCCAGCCTGCTCTTCCGGGCTGTAGCCGCCGAAATAGTCCTTCTCCGATTCCCAGGCGAAATAGCTGGTATGGTCGGCGGTGTTCTGCCAGCAGCTCAGATCGACACCTTCATGCACAGGCCAGCGGTAAAATTTCTGTTTATAGTGGCCGGCGACGATCTCAGCCGGAATGACCGCCTGGTATTCCGGGGTTGCGCGCACTCCGCCGGTGGCCCAGTAAGCAAAGGAATGAGCGAAAGGCGTACAGTTGTAAAGGCGCACTTTTGTTTCCACCCAGTTGCGTCCCGGATGCACCGTAATCCCTGCAGACCAGCGCATGCCGAATATACGCTCGATTTCACCGGTCCAGACAGTCTTGGAACCGTCAGTGTTTTCTACAATCCGCCAGTCAGTGTCACGAAATCCGGTCGGCCTGTGACCGTGGGGGAAATTCCACTCCATACCGCCCGGGATCCAGGCCCCTGTCATGCCCACCAGGCCCGGCTTGATCACTCTCTGGTCATACAAGAACTGGTAACCGTTTGTCTTGTCCTGCGCTCCATGCAGCCGTCCGCCGATCTCAGGCAGGACCAGGGCCTTGACATATTCATTCTCCAGCCAGAGGGCGCGGTAAGTGCGGTCGTATTTTTGATCTGTCAGCTTGTCCAGCATCGTGTAAGGGTATAACCTGCCCATGTGCGGCAGCCAGCGTCCCCAGTGGGGCATGATCTCAGGTTCCCCAATACGGTATGTGGGCAGCGTGAGAGGCTCCTCATATACTTTTACCTGATCCATCCTCCCGGCCAGGCCGACCTTACCCAAAATGACCTCCAGTCAACAGGCTTCTTCATGTCAATGAATTAATATCTCCAGCCAAAGATATTTGAAATTTTCAGGTATATCCTATATAAAACAAGTCATTCGCAAAGTTTAAACTTGCAGGCACAAAGTGGCAAAGACACAAAGTTATTGTAACTGTTTATTATGAAATTATCAGGTTAAACGCCAAAAACAGTCGTTCAATTTCCGCCTTTCTTCGTGGATCTTCAAGTTCTCTATGTCCCTTTGTGCCTTTGTGCCTCTGAGCCTGGAATACTTTATTTATCAGTCAGTTAGAAAATTGTGAGAGATAATCTCTCAATTTGAAATGTGTAAGAATCTAACCAGGGGAAAACACCCTTCAGGAAAAAATTTTCAATTTCCGGTAAATTTGTCGAAAAGAGAAGATATTATCAATCAAATAAACCGATACTTATGCAAGCTTGCTGAATGAGTGAATCTATTTTTTCAGCCTGGACCTCTGATAAACATTCAGGTTTTTTAAAAAGGCTGATTCCGAAGACCGGAGCGCAGCAGGCATTTTTTTCGACAGATTTCCACGCAGAAAGGCCGGCAAACTGTGTTTTCGCTCGCCGGCCTCTGTTGCAACCAGTTGTAGATCAACCAATCTTCCGGATCACCAGCCTGCTCTCGGCGGACTGAAAGCCCTGAGGGCCACTATTGGATCGCGTTTCAGGGCTTCTTTGCGCTCTGTCTCGGCCTCCTCGAGCCTGCCCAAGCCCTCGAGGGCCAGGTAAAGTTTAAAATGCAAAAGCGCCTGCGGTTTTCTTCTCGGATCAAAATTCATCTCATCCTCGATAAATTCGTTTTCTGATACTCCGAGTCGTTTTACAGCAGCCAGCAGCTCTTCATAGACCTTGCGCGCCTGGTCCTTTTTACCCAGTTTCTCGAGCGCTTTTCCGCGGAAGTACTGGGAGGCGTTATCCGGTCTCATCTGTTCAGACACCACCTGGTTGAACATTTTTTTCGCTTCGCCTTTTTTCTTCAAAGCCTCGAGGGCCAGGCCCACTTTGTAAAGCTTACGGGCGTTGGTCGTACGCGGCTGCTCAGCCACCTCCAGGTTCGGCGGGTAGGTCAGGGCGAGACGGTAATGCTCCAGGGCTTTCTCGTAATTACCGGCATTGAAATCCAGATCGCCCTGCTGGATATGGCTTTCCACCCAGTACTGGTGGATATCGTACCTGCCTTCCCAGGACTTGAAGTGGTGTTCGCTGAGCCATTTGAGCGCATCCTGAAAGCGGCTTAGCTGGACATAACCGGAAATGAGGCGCTTGAGAACCGGATCGCTCTTGGAAAGCGCTTCCGGGTGCTGTTCCAGAAAAGCGACCCTTTCCTGGACTGGAAGGCCGAGATCCTCGTATACTCCCTCGAGCTCGTAAACAGCCAGGGCGGCACTGGGCTCGGTATTCACAGCCGCTTCATAAGCTTTGCGGGCCTGCTGAAGGTCGTTTTTTTGCGCCCAGGCGTAGCCCCGGTTCCTGTTTGCTACGACATTCGAGGGCTCGAGGGCTACCGCTTTTTCCCAGCAAGCTATGGCCTCATCCGCGCGCTCCTTGTTATAGTAAAGATTTCCCAGCAAATATTGGGCGCGGGCATCCCTTGGATTTTTCTTAACAGCCCAGCCGAGCACCGGAAAGCTTTCCAGGCGGCTCGGGAAGCAGTACCTGGGTGAAATTCCGGCTGCGGTTGCCCGGTAGTCTTCGGCTGCGGCACTTTTTCCCAGCAGGTCACTGTAATAAGCTAAATAATAATAGACCATGGGCGAGAAATTCTCCGCGCCCGATCTATCTGTCAGCGCTTTAAGCACCAAACAGGCCTCATCGTAAAGGCCGCAGCGGGCGTAGCGGATAGCAAGCTCGAGATGGTTTTCGCTGTCTCTGCGGGTTACAGAGAGTACGGTATCGATGACTGCCTCGAGTTCCGATCTCCGCTCGAGCTTTGACAATGCCATAGCCCGCTCAGCGAGAGAAAGGTAATCCAGCGGATCATCAGCCTGGACTCCGAGCGCGACTTCGAGAGCTTCCTGATGGCGGCCCAGGCGGTTGAGAATCAAGGCCTTGACTGCATAGGCCTGTGAGTTGTCGCCATTGCCCCTGATCGAGCGCCCGATATGCTCGAGCGCCCGCTCCCATCGTCCCTGGGAAGCAGCAAGCTGGGCCAGCTCGAAATGGGCCGCGCCATAATAAGTCAGCTCGTAGCTTGCGCGGTTGAGGCTTTTCTCGGCCTCTGCCGCTTTGCCTATTCCCAACTCGGCAAGCCCTTTGAAGTACCATGCCTTGTAAAAGGAGGCGCTCCGCTCGAGTGCTTTATCAAAGTGTTTCAACGCCTCCTCATACCTGCCCTGTTTAACAAGCTGCAGCCCTCTGGCGGTATTGGAGCGGACATCCCCGGGGTCGCGCCGCAATGCTTCACTGTAATAATCCATTGCACGATCAGGATTGTAGAACCTGTCATAGTGGTCCCCGATCAGGAAAAGCTCATCCGTGGACCCTGCTTTCTCAGGCGCCGGGAACGGGGACTCGGGCTCGGGCAGCGAGAGATTGGCGGGCTTGGGGTGCTGATAGCACAGCAGGGTATCTCTGTCAGCCGATAGGACTGTCATCCTGAGCGAGTAAAGATCCGCACCCTTGGGAGCCTTGACCTCAGCCACGAATGGCGTGGCAGGGTCAGCATCCACAGCCTGGCGGAAAATTTCCTCGCCATCCGCTGTCAATATCACCTGTGCGCCCTTGTTCACCCCGGTCGGCGACCAGCCGAATTTGGCCTTTCCTTTTTCCAGCTCGATATTCAGGGCGCCTTCCAGGTTGGCGTAGTCATAGACCCCGATATCGCGAACCGGGATCCAGAAGTGGCTGAAAACCTTGGTCTCTCCAGGCATTATCCAGTGAAGGTCAGGCTGGTTGTCTGAATAACCGCCGGCCTGGGGCTCGAAATATGGCAGGTCGCCATCAGTGAGGATTTCCTCCCAGATGCGTCCCGAGGGAGCCGTGCCCCAGGTCCAGAGCTTTTTCCCGCGCACTATGTAGTGGTCGGCCACATGCACCATGCCGGCCTTTTCCTCAGGGCTGTAACCGCCGAAATAATCGCTTTGGGACTCCCAGGCGAAAAAGCTCGATGCCGGCACGATGTTTTTCCAATAGGACAGATTTATGCCGTTATTCACCGGCCAGTGGTAAAACTGGTGCTTGCCGTGGCCGGTGACTATCTCGCCTGGAATGACAGCCTGGTATTCATTGGTGGCGCGAACCGCGCTGGTGGCCCAGAACTGGAAGCGGTGCACATAAGGCGTACAGTTGTAAAGGCGGACTTTAGTTTCCACCCAGCTTCGTCCCGGATGAACTGTAGTGCCCACGGACCAGCGCATTTTGGAGACCCGGTCGATCTCGCCTGTCCAGACAGTCTTGGAGCCGTCGGGATTCCCGACGATCCTGTAGTCGGTATCGCGAAAACCGGAGGCCCGGTGTCCATCGGGAAAGTTCCACTCGACACCGCCGGAGATCCAGGCTCCGGTCAATCCCACCAGGCCGGGCTTGATCGTGACCTGGTTGTACAGATACTGGTAGCCGTTCGTCTTGTCCTGTGCTCCGTGCAGCCGCCCGCCGATCTCAGGCAGCACCAGGGCCTTGACATATTCGTTCTCCACCCAGAGAGCGCGGTAGGTGCGGTCGTATTTTTCCTGGGTGATTTTGTCCAACATCGTATAAGGGTATATCCTGTCGCTCCAGCGGGGCATCAGCTCAGGTTCCCCTAAACGGTAAGTAGGTATCGTGAGAGGCTCCTCGTAAACTTTTACCTCATCCGGCCATGCAGAGGAGATAACCGTGCCGAAAAGTATCACCAGTAAAAAACGCCAAAGTCTGATCAAAATAACCTCCCTGAAAATACGAAAAGGCAAACACATAGAATGAACTAACTGAAATCTTTCCGGAATTTAACTCAGGTTTAAATCTGGCGAAAATCAGCAATAGTGTCAAATGAAATTTTTATACAAATATAATATCGCTCTTCATTTTATCATTGCGTCCGCTTGAGATGATGAAAGACGAGTAAAAAAGGAAATGCTAAAGATCATTCCGGGATACACTCCATAGTGATCTCTTTCATTCGTGGATAATCCTCACCCGCAACCCGGATCGAATAGCTTGCGCCCGCTTCTCTCACCAAACGTCGATCCTCGCGGTCCCAACCCTGCTCCTGCCATCTGTAGGTCACGGCCAGGCTTGCGCCTTGAGGGATTCGCCCGGCAAGGACAGTGACCTTGTTCTCTCCTGGAGCCAGAAAGGGCAGGGAGTACATGTTAAGCTGGCAGACAGCCTGCGCTTTAAATTCGCGCAGGTTTACCGAACCCGGTCCATTCCCATCATGCAGCCTGATTTTGATTGAAAAAGCATAGCGCTGATCCAGCAGTGCAGCCGGAATCTCGAAACTGAAATCACCGCCCTTTTCGATCACTCCCAGGGCGAGCCACAATCCACTGTCGCCGACATCCATATACACCGCAGCCCAGGAACCCCGGCGGACCTGCGCGCGGCCTGAAACAGCGCCGCCCACGAAAACATACGGAGCTTCGAAGCGGAAAACCGCCGAGCCATCAGAGACACTATCTGCGCAGCGCAGCATGTTCCCTGCCCCATCCGGAGCCGGGGTGACTGACAGGCCGGTGAGAGAATCCGCGGCCTGGAAAATGCGCTTGTCGCTGAAATTGTCTTCATAAGCCAGCAGCCCATTGGCATAATAATGATAGGAGGCCCGCCCGTTTATGGTCTTGCGGTAAGGCTTTATCAGGGGGAAGTTGACCGTATCCCGCGCTTCCCTCCCGCCGTCCGGGTGATGGGGCGGCAGGATAGCCGGCGAGGGGCTCCAGGTGTTTTTCTTGGAGCCCCGGTGAAAGTCGTAGCTCAGGTTGTACATGCCCGGCAGATTGTCCCACATCCGGGTTAAGCGGAATCCGGGCCGCAAGCTAAAAGCCATGCTGTGGGTAATGCTCACTGTCTCTTCCCACGGATCAGGCTTGGGCAGGGCCCCGAGTAAAAACATGAGCCCGTACTTGCGATAGGTGAACCAGGTATCTGTTTCAGGCAGAGCCTGCTCAGGGTAAACCGAGCCGCCGTCCCACTGGCAGAAAGGCATGCCTGCGCGGCCCTCGGCCACTGCCCTGGTAAAGAGGGTGGTGTCGGCCACGATCTCCTCGATTCCGGCAATCTCACGGGCCGCCCCGCGCCTGAACACATAGGCTCCCACTATCGGATCCATGAAATGCCAGCGCCCGTTCCACTTGACCTCGGCCGTACCGTGCCCGGGCACACCGACACACCGCGCATCCTCAAACAGGCCGCTCCCTTTGAGCAGGCTGGCGAACATGGCGCTGGTCTGCGTGCAGAGCGAATAACCGTAAACATTGACTGCGCGCACCAAGTCGAACATGTGCTGCTGGTCGTTCACCGGGTAGGGGTACTCGTTGCGGTTGGTGAATGGAAACATGGTCCGCCGGAAAAAGCTGAAAATGGCGATTGCCTGATCCTGGGGACCGGTCAGGCCGGCGGTGACATCCGCCACGATTGTCCGGTCACTGAAACAGTTGACACTTTTGTCTGTGGTGACCCAGGGGTTCACAATCGGTTCTCCGGCAATTGCCGGCAAGGCCATAAGGAGGCTGATAAGAAGAACGGCGAAAGGCTTCACGCTGGCGGTTTGCATAAAGTGACGGCTCCTTTAAAAGTGGGGAAATCTGTATCCGGAGATGGCATTAATAAATCAAGGCAAAAATTAGCACCCTCAGTCCGGCTGGTCAAGAACGCAAGGGTATATCAGACAAACCGGTGAATTTATTCTTAAGCACTGGCAAAGATATGAAAAAAGGCCGCTCTTGCCCCATTTTCCATGAGCGCAATCATTCTACTCGACCCCCCGAAATCCTCTCAATGGAAAAATCGCCAAGGAATTTCACCCCGCCAAAAACTCGATCAACCCTTGGCACAAACATTGTCAAAGCTGAATAAAATTATTATATTGTAAACTTAAAATCGGGCTTTAAACTTCTACTTTTTCCGGGGCTTTTACAGGTGCTCAGACAAATGCCAGGTTTGACCAGGTGGATCATTCTCTGTTGTGCATTGCCGGTTCTCTCGATTTTTCCAGGCTGCAAGAAACCTCAGCCCAAGTCGGGAATAGATATGGCGCAGAAACGTGATTACGAGGCCCAGAAAAAGGAACGGGAGGTGGTGGTGATTGATACCGATTTTGGCAAAATCGTGATTCTGCCAATGATCGAGCCAGCCAAAACCACATCACGCAGGTTTAAAGAATCTGCCACGCAGGGTTTTTATGACGGGCTGACGTTCCATTACGTAGAGCCGGGCAAAATGATCCAGGGAGGAGATATCAACTCAAAGGATGACGACCCCACGAACGACGGCGCCGGTGACCCGGGATTCTACCTGGAGCCGGAGCCCGGAGCGAGGAACATAAGGGGCAGTGTGGGCCTGGCCCATCCTCCGGGTGAGATGGACAAGGGGAACACCCAGTTCTATATCCTGCTTACCGATATGCCGAGCCTGGATAACCGTTACACGGTTTTCGGCATAGTGGTCGAGGGGCTGGATGTAGTGGAAAAGATATCCAGAGTGCCGGCTGACGATCAGGGCCGGCCCCTGAAAAAAGTGCTGATGAAACGGGCCTATCTCGAGAATAGAATTGTTTGATATTTTTATCAGCTAAGCCGAATTATTTATAAAAAATGCCATCCCCGTGTTGACATAGGGGCGCACCACCTGCGTGTGCACCCTGGCCTGATCAAAACATATTAACCTTCGGGCGGACAAATGGGTTCGCCGTTACAGAGGTTGTTGGAATTTACGAATAATCCGGGTTAAATAAAGATAAGGCTGAAAACTCAGCCGCTGCCCGAGCCGCCAAATTTAAGAAGGGCCGGACGGCCCTCATTCTTATAAATGAGTCATAAATTTCAGACCGGACTGCCAGAATGTTCAGTCCCGGGTCTTCCCAAGCTTCATTCCATCTCCGTCTGGCCGAAGCTTACTCTTTTTGCTACATGAAAGGAATATCTCATGCGAAAGGGAATGAGTGTCATCTTTTGTTTTTTGGTGCCGGTTATCTTTTTCTGTTCAAAGGGAAACTGCACGGAGACCAAAGATTTTGTCCCCAAGCCCGAGGCAAACCTGCGCCAGCAGCCTGATCCGAAAATCGCCATGCCGAAAGAGGATGAGGAAGTGGCTGTGATTACTACAGATTTCGGTAAAATTATCCTGCGTTTTTTTCCGAAGGCGGCTCCCGAGCATGTCAACAACTTCAAGTCCCTTGCAAAAAGCAAATTTTATGACGGCACCACTTTCCACCGCGTGATGCCGGGTTTTATGATCCAGGGCGGAGACCCGAACAGCCGGGATGATGACCTTAATAACGACGGTACAGGGCGCGGACCCCGGTCGCTGAATGCCGAGTTCAACGATATCAAGCATGAGCGGGGTATCCTCTCCATGGCCCGCGGAATGAACCCGAACAGCGCATCCTGCCAGTTCTTTATCATGGTCACCAAATATCCCACCCTGGACAACCAATACAGCGTTTTCGGCCAGGTAGTAAAAGGCATGGATGTCGTGGACAAGATAGTCAATCTCCCCAAAAACGAAAAGAATAACCCGGGCAAAGCCTCGATCATGAGATCTGTCACTATCGAGAGGGCAGGAGATGTGCTGGAGCTAGCGCCTAAGTAGAAACCTTTTTTGCTCATTCGAGCCTCGAGGTCCTGTTGCCACTCTGGGCCGAGAGACTAAAACTTGCTTTCGGCTTTCCGGAATGAATATCGACCTCAGGTGGACCGGCATATCCGGGGTCACTGATCCATAATTCTTTTAACTATGGGCCCTGCAGGAAAATATGGCTATTGAAAACAGAGAACGTATCGTCACCCGGTTCATCGAAGATGAGATGAAGGATTCCTTCATCAACTATTCGATGTCCGTGATTATGAGCAGAGCCCTGCCGGATGTAAGGGACGGGCTTAAACCGGTGCACAGACGGATTCTCTATGCCATGCATGAACAGGGTCTCATGCCCAACCGTCCTTTCAAAAAAAGCGCCACTGTTGTCGGTGATGTTTTAGGCAAATACCATCCCCACGGTGATACTGCGGTATATGACGCCCTGGTGCGCATGGTGCAGGATTTCAGCCTGCGCTACCCCTTGATCAACGGCCAGGGCAATTTCGGCTCGATCGATGGAGACCCGGCGGCAGCCTACCGCTATACGGAGACCAAACTCCTGCCGATCTCTGTCGAAATGCTCTCGGATATCGAAAAAGAGACTGTCGATTTCCAGCCCAATTTCGATGACCGCCTGGAAGAGCCGACTGTGCTGCCGGCCAAAGCGCCCAACCTGTTGATTAACGGTTCGAGCGGGATCGCGGTCGGGATGGCCACTAACATTCCGCCGCATAATCTGGGAGAAGTCGTGGACGCCTGCATAGCGCTCATCGATGACCAGGAGATTACTATCGATGAGCTGATGGGGATTGTCCCCGGCCCTGATTTTCCCACCGGTGGCTACATTTACGGGATGGAGGGTATCCGGGAAGCTTACCACACCGGCCGTGGACGCCTGCGGGTGCGCGCCCGCGCCTACACCGAAACAAAGAACAGCGGCCGGGAAGCGATCATTATCAACGAAATTCCCTTTATGGTCAACAAGAGCAAGCTCCTCGAAGACATGGCCGACCTGGTCCGGGATAAAAAGGTCGAGGGGGTGTCCGATATCCGCGATGAATCAGACCGCGAGGGCATGAGAATAGTCGTGGATCTCAAGCGTGACGCCGTGGCCGAGGTGCTTCTCAACCAGTTCTACGCCAAAACCCAGCTTCAGACCACATTCGGCGTGATTTTCCTGGCCCTCGTGGATCATGTGCCCAAAGTGCTCAATCTCAAAGAGCTGATCCAGCACTTTGTCAATCACCGCCACGAGGTGGTTACGCGCAGGACGCGCTTCGAGCTGAAGAAAGCCGAGGAGCGGGCCCATATTCTGGAAGGGTTGAAAATCGCTATCGACAACCTGGATGAAGTAATCGAAATCATCCGTTCAAGCCACACCACTGATATTGCCAAGAACAGACTGATCAAGCAGTTCGAGCTTTCCGAAATCCAGGCCCAGGCCATACTCGATCTCAGGCTGGCCCGGCTCACCGGCCTCGAGCGGGAAAAACTCGACCAGGAATATGAGGAGTTAATCAAGACTATCGCCAGGCTCAAAAGCATCCTGGACAGCCGGGAACTCCGCATGCAGCTTATCAAGGAAGAGCTGCAGGAGATCAAATCCAAGTACGCCGACCCGCGCCGCACAGAGCTCCTGCTTGACAGCGGGGAATTCAATATCGAGGATCTGATTGCTGAAGAGGAGATGGTGATCACTATCAGCCATCTGGGATATATCAAACGGCTGCCGGTCACCACTTACCGCCGCCAGGCCCGCGGAGGGAGGGGCAAGAGCGGCCAGACTACCCGGGAGACGGATTTTCTCGAACACATGTTCATCGCCTCAACCCACGATTACATCCTCTATTTCACTGCCAAGGGGCTCGTTTACTGGCTCAAGGTCCACGAAATCCCCCAGGCCGGCAGAACCGCGCAGGGCAAGGCGATTGTTAACCTTATCAATATCGACAAAGAGGACAAGATAGCCGCCATGCTCCCGGTGCGCGAATTCAGCGAAAACCGCTCTGTGACAATTGCGACCCGCAAAGGCATTATCAAGAAAACCAACCTTGCCGCTTTCGGCAACCCGCGGCGTGTCGGTATCCGGGCGATACAGGTTCCTGAGGACGATGTGGTGATTGAGGCCAAGCTCACCGACGGGACAAATGACATTGTCCTGGCTACGCGCCGGGGACAGGCTATCCGCTTCCATGAGGACAAAGTGCGCCAGATGGGACGCACTGCTTACGGCGTGCGCGGAATCCGTCTCGAAGGGAGCGACTATGTGATCGGAATGGTGGTGGTCAAGCGGGATTCCACCCTGCTCGTTGTCAGTGAAAAGGGCCTGGGAAAACGTTCCGCCATCTCCGACTACCGGGTGACAAACCGCGGAGGCAAGGGCATTATCACTTTGCGCTGCGGCCCGAAAACAGGAGAGCTGGTAACTATCAAGGAAGTGGTCAATGATGACGAACTGATCCTGATCACCCAGCATGGGCTTATCATCCGGATACCGCTCACTACAGTCAAGGTTATCGGGCGCAACACCATGGGCGTGAGGCTGATCAACCTGGCAGAGGGCGACCGGGTAGTGGATGTAGCCCGGATCGTGCCCGGCGAAGACACTGACCAGGAGAACGGCGTTTTAGGAGTGGAGACCAGGGAAAAAGAGGGGAGTCAAGGAGAAGAGGAAACTGGGGGAGAAGAGGGATCTGAAAACGGTTCGTTGCCGCCCGGGTAATCAAGCGCGGTACAAAAAGACCGAGATTAAAGAGGGGGGAGCCTTGAAGGTTCCCTTTTTTTATTCTGAATCCAGTAGCTTTTTAATCCAGTCCGGTTTATTCATAAATTCCAGTGCCTGTATTCTACACACCCCGCCGGCTGGCGCCGGCACCCCTCTTTCAGAGGGGATTTTCAGCGCTCCCAGATTGAGGATTTGACCCGGGCCTGGTGCAGTGCAAAAATTCCCCCCTATCAAGGGGGAAAACAGGGTGGTGTATGCATTTCAGGCGATTTGCAGAGTTACTCGGCCTAACTCGTGAATAATCCTGGCTATATGGAAACACTTTATTTTCCGCCGGTCATCACCGGCTGGGTCCAGGCCGCAAAACCGTTTGAATCGATCACTTTGGCGCGCACATAACCTTCCCTGCCGGTAATCCGGTATACAGCCGGATTTTCGTAAGACTGCCCGAGCACTTTCCCGGTCCGGCCGATAAAGCACACCGTATATCTCGTTTCTCCGCGCTCGGGCTTCTCGATCTCTACTGTATACGATTTGTCTGTAATCTTTATGTCTTTGAGTGTTACGCCTGTGGAGGCGTAGAAATCCCCCCGGTCGAGAGCAGTTACTATTCCTTCTGCGGTCAGCTTGTCGCAGCGCACCCAGACCCAGCCTCGCCCGGGGTTCGAGTACCCGGGTCCCCAGCTCTTGAGCTCGTGGGTGTCATCGCTCGCCACCCCGTAAGCCAGTTTGCCGCGGGTAAGGAGCGAATCCCAGAGCGCCTCCGTGCCGATCAAGCCGCCGCCTCCGGCATCGTTGCAGTTCGTGGAGAAATTGGCGATTTCGAATATCTTATAGTTTTGCGCCGCGTACATCTGGTCCAGGCCCAGGGCCCAGCGGAAGTTCGGATGGTTGATCTGCGCAAGAGCGCCGGACCGGTTTATTGCGTCTATGTTGTTCTGTAGAACCTCCAGGACGCTCTCACCCCCCAGCGGAGGAATCGTCTTTTCGAGATTTATCGCGTTCAGGTGAACCGGCAGACTCCGTCCGGTCTTATCTTCCAGCTTCCCGGACACCTCCTCGCCGGAAAGAACCAGGAATTTATCCTCGGCTGCGAACACCGCGTTCAAGCCCTGCACGCTGGTCACGAAGTCGTGGTCTGTAATTACCACGAAATTGTACCTCTGCTCCTTGTACCAGCGGGCAACTGCATCGGGTGACGAGTCGCCGTCAGAGTTCACAGTATGAGTATGGGTGTTGCCTTTGTACCATTTGGAGTACCCTGGCGTAACAGGCCACAGGAAAAGGACCACCAGGAAAAGCGTCCAGAGCTTTCTCATTTTGTCGCTCCTGTTTGCTCAATGAAAAGATACAATCTGACCTGGATTATTCACAAAATTTAGTGGAAAGGAATAGGCTTTCGGTCTTTCAAGCATTTGCTCCAGACCGTACAAGACAGGAGTCAGAAGTCTAAAAGCCTCTGGTGATCATTTCTAAAAACATTCTGAATTTTGATTCCTCATATGAAAATAAAAAGGATCGACCGGTGGTACCCAAAGATTTTAAGAATCTCATATGCGTGCTAAC
>DATKXY010000203.1:0-14344 GCA_035528795.1 archaeon
GAGCTTTCAACTCAATGAATGCCGTCGAAGATCAACTTGTCGATCAACTTGCCTGTTTGGAAAAAAATCCCCAACGGGTTCACAGCATAACAGGCTGGCCTTGGATTGTTAATCTTAACTTGAACGCAAAATAGTATTAATCATTGTCAGGAATCCCGGCTGCCTTAAGCCAGAATCGGCATGGGCATGAAAGTAAGAACCAAGATACAGAAAGTCGCTACCCCCACGGCCTTTCGCCTGGAATCCAGCGGGATCTCCTCATCGATTATCGGCGGATGTTTGACCCGGATCAAAAAGAGGATTAAAAGGGCCCAGAAAATCCAGCCGGGCCAGAATAAGCCCAGCACCAGCATCAAGACGAAAAAAGTGTAAGCCATCCGCGTGTGCCGGCGCCCGATCAGCGCATAGCCGATATGGCCTCCGTCCAGTTGCCCGATAGGCAACAGGTTCATGGCAGTGACAAAAAAGCCGATCCAGCCGGCGAAAGCGACCGAAGACATCTCCAGATAATAACCCTGGGGCGCCGGCCCCAGCGCCAGATGCGTAAGCCAGGAGAAAAGCAGGGAGTTGCCGGTAACGAAATACTGCGGCGGCACCGGAGACCAGCTCGAGGACATAAGCCCTAAAATGACTATCGGCACACTGACCAGGAAACCCGCTATCGGTCCTGCAGCTCCCACATCCAGAAGCATCCTTCGGCTGAACATGGGCGAACGCATCTTTATCAGCGCCCCGCCAGTGCCGAAAATAAAAGGCGGCGGCAGGGGAATAAAAAAAGGAAGGGTCACATCCATGCCGTGATAGCGGGCCGCAAAATAGTGCCCGAGCTCGTGGACCAGCAGGATAAGCATAATGGCCGCAGAAAAAGGCACACCCAGCGCTAGTTCCGAGGCTTTAAAAAACGGGTCGCCTCCCTCACGCAAAGACCCCACAAGCAGGGTGGTCAGGATAGTTACCAGAAAAAGCCCGGCGTGAAGTTTCCAGTTTTGTCTGGGCCGCACGCCAAGGCTTGTGCTGATCGTGAGATAAGTATCATCCCCCACCTGCTCGAAACTGTAGCGCCCAGGAAATGATTTCAAAGAGTGCTCTATCATATTCCGCATCCGGGCAAAGCGGGGCTCCACAACTCCCCGGATCACCCTTTCCCTTGGCAGATCGAACATCCGGTGGCTTTTATAAAACACGTTCAAAAAACTCTCGAGTTCCTGGCCTGTCGAGCTGAAATAATGGTTTAAATCCATGTCCTGTCCCTTGTCTCCTGAATGATACCGAATCTGTAACTGAAATATTATTATACTTTTCCAAGATATTCCAGCTCAACTTCTTTGTCAAGCTGAGAGTATGCGCCATGAATTATTTCCGCTTTGTATTCACATTATTTAACTACCTGTCAGACTGACGCTTTGTTCAATAGTTTTTATTTGATCTGATATAATGAATGAGGTTTTGCCTGTACTCGGGCAGGGAGAATCGATTCGGCGCCTGGGGTTCGAAAAAGTGCCGGAGCTAAGCCCGGTTAATTCTTTTTATCCTGTTACGCGGATGCGAAAGCAAACAGAAAGACCCTGAGCCAATGGCAGGAGTGGATGTCAAGGTTGAAACCTTAGGGTTGCAACTTTATAGTTTATAGTCTATAGCCTTTTCCCTTATATTCTATAAACCATGAATAGGTTGGACAAAAAAGACTCAACCATGTAAATCAAACTTGTCACTGCGCTAGTCATAAAGCAGATATTTCTCACGAGCTGCTTTGAACTCATCCGCTCCCGGATTACAGATCGCCTCGATCTCTGTGAAAGGGGCTCCGTTATCGATAAGCATGCGGAAGCTTTTATCACCGAACAGAAGGTCGATAGCGGGGATGTGCTCGACAAACTCATAGCCTCCGGCAAGCCAGACGAACTCTTCCGGAGCAAGGTTCTTTGCCGCCCAAATCACCGCTGCGCCGGTTAAAAAAGGATGAAAAACTGTTCTGTCGGTCACATGGACCTGGGCCCCTGAGCAGAGGACCCCGGCGTGCTTGCTGAAAGTGGGGATAAAGCGGTGGGGCCGGAACCGCACGCCGGCAAGCTCCAGCCCGTTGAGTCTGCCGGCCAGAGCGGAGGTGTCGAGGTGAGGCGCACCGAATATTTCAAAAGGGCGGGTCGTACCGCGGCCTTCCGAGAGGCTGGTTCCCTCGAGCAGGCACATCCCGGGATAGACCAGCGCGGTATCGATAGTGGGCATGTTCGGGGAGGGGCTGACCCAGGGGGCCCGGTACTCGAAGGCAGTAAGTCTCCGCTGCCATCCTTTGACTGGAACCACCTCCGGAGACCGCCCTACTCCGTGAATGCCGCTGAAATAGAGGGCAAGCTCTCCTGCGGTCATCCCGTGGCGCACAGGGAGGCCTGCGAACCTGCCGACAAAAGACTCATAACCTTTCTGAAGGGCCGGGCCCTCGACTTTTTCGCCCCCCAGCGGGTTGGGACGGTCGAGCACTACTACCCGGACACCTGCCTCTGCCGCTGCCTCCATCACGTAAGCCAGGGTGTAGATATAGGTATAGTACCGGCTCCCGATATCCTGGATATCGAACAGCACGGCATCCAGGCCCCTTAACAGCTCAGGGTCCGGCTTGAGCGACCCGGGATCAGCGCCGTAAAGGCTGACCACCGGCGCTCCCACAAAGGATCTCCTCTCCCCGGCGCAGGGCACCTGGTCCTGTTCAGCGCCCCAAAGCCCATGCTCCGGGGAAAAAATCACCTCGAGCCTGGCGCCGGTGCGCTTTTTCAGAAGTGAAGGCCAGAATGAATAGTCCGCGGTAACCGCCGTGTGGTTTACCGCCACGCCCACGCGCTTGCTTTCCACCAGCCCTTTAAATTGATCCTCGCCCAGCAGGCGGTCCGCTCCGCAGGTTATGATAGTTTCTGGCATTGGTCAAACCCCTGGATACAAATATCGAAAATAATTTAAAGACAGCGAACAGCTCGGCCGATCCAGATATGCTATTATGCTATAAAGTATAACCACGCCCGGTTTCCGTCCAGCTTGAAAGGTCCTTTTTTGAGATTCGATTGTTGCTCACAGATTTTTTGAAAAATTTATTGATCCGATGTCTTTTTTAAAATATTTATATCTTGCACTAACCTCGATTGAAAATGTAGATTTAACAAACCTTCAGTTTGATCAGCCTCATGTTTGATCTGACAAGCGGGATAAATTGTAGAAATTTTAAGGGCAAATCTGCCTGTCTGCCCCTGAAAGCACTGCCGCGCAGGCAGCCGCCGCTCCTTTGGATACAGAATAAGCCGTTCTCAAATCTTGATCGGATCCAACTCTTAACCCCGGAGCCGGCTTTATGAAAAACCTTAGCACCGCGATTGTCGCCAGCCTTTTTCTTTTTTCACCCCTGGCAGCCGCCACTCTCGACAATCACCCGAATTGGAAGGCGGACAAGCTGCCTGATCTCTACTACGAGGTGCTCGCCGCCTCGGCGGAAAAAGCCCGGGAATTCCAGGCCCCGGACGGCCGGTTCCGCTCGAGTCTTCCAAGTTCTGCGGCCGAAGACGAAAAAACCTGGAGCATCACCGATATGCAGTATATTTATGTTCCGGCTCTGCTCTATACGGATGCTCATCCTGCAAACCCCCGCCGCGGCGATGAAAAGACGCTCGAGATGGCCCTGCGCGCCGGGGATTACCTGGCCTCCTGCATTGACCGGGATGGAAAGGTGGTGCCCAGGGTCAACGGCAAGCCGGTCGAAGCGCTGGATGAACATCGCACGCTCTACTGCTGGACAGAAGCCCTGGGGCTCCTGCGGGAGCATCTCGATAAGGCCCGCCTTGAGACCTGGCTCGAGGCTCTCCGGCGCGCCGGAGAAGAGCTTGTCCGCGACCTCGAACCTCGGATCGACAGGCCCCGCTATACCTCGCCCTTCCTGGGTTATTCACCCAACCATTTCGGGCTGCGCGCCACAACTATCTTTCGCATGGGCACAGTGCTGGACATGCCTGAGTGGAGCAAGCTGACTATCGGCGCCTTGCGCCGTTTCGTGCTCGAAATGCGACCCGGCGGTTATTGGGCGGAACATGACGGGCCGACTATGAGTTACGACTACTTGAACGGCTCAGTGGCCAGTCTCTACTGGCAATACACAGCGGATCTCGCCGCCGGGAAAGCCATGCGCGCCAATACTGATTTTCATCTCTACTGGTGTACCCCGGACGGAGTGGACATCCATACTGTCGATCAGCGCAACAGGAACAACTTCCGGGTTGACGCTTCCTGGGGGCTTTTTACATTCTGCCACTTCCCGGATGGAAGACGCTTCGCACGCTTCAAGCTTCTGGCTGCCCTGGGCGAAAGCAGTGATCCTCTGCAAGCCCTCAGTCTCAGCGCCCTGGCACGGATCGCTCAGGATGCCCACTATCACCTCGATGGTCCCGAGGCCCCGATCCCCCAGGAGAGCCAAACCTACAGGCACTCACTCGACCGCCCGGCAGTAGTGAAAAAGGAAGGCCCATGGGTCTACTCGATGAGCGCGCTGGTGAGCCCCCAAAGACCCTTGAGTCAGTTCTACCTCGACCGCATAGTGCCGATCAGCCTCTGGCACGAGAGGAGCCGGCAGATAATCGCCGGGGGCAACTCGAAAAACCAGCCCGAGCTTGCCACTTTCTCTGTGAAAAGAGCGGATGGAAGCGTGAGTTACCTGCCGCTTGATGCGTTTATCGCAGGCTCCGAGGCTTCCGACACCATGTGCGTGGCCCACGAGGGCTATAGCCTCAGGCTCACTATCATCCCGCAAGACAGCCTGACTGCCGTTATCAGCGCTCAAATGGAACAAACCTATAACGTGCCTGACAGCTGTTTTCTCAACCTGCCGTTGAGGCTTCATCCAGGGGAGAATCTTCAAACCGGCGCCGGGAAATCATTCATCCTGGGAGAACGGGAAATCCGTCTCTCCGGCAATGAGGCTGGCCTCAGCCTGTCCCATAACGCCTGGAGGATGTCTCTGCCTGAGTCGGCGCGTTTTCTCTGGCCCTATTACACCTACAGCCCGTATGGGCCTGTGCGAGTGCCGAAAAATATAGGCGCCGCAATGGGGGTGGTATCCATCCCGCTCACCCAAAATTCGGAATGGGTAAATGTAAAATTTACTATAGAATGAGCAGGCCTGAGGTTTGATTATCGACCGGTTCAGCGTATTTTTGCGGCCGGCTTGATTGATAAGCCGCATTTTGAATCCAAAGCCTATATCCGGGAGCGCTTCCATGAAAATGCCGGCAACTGTTCTCGCAGCCACAATCTTTTCGGTCTCTGGCCTGTCTGCCGCCACATTCGCCAGTCACCCGCACTGGAAGGCGGACAGGCTTCCCGATCTCTATTATGAGGTGCTCGCCGCCTCGGTGGACAAAGCCGGGGAATTCCAGGCCCCGGACGGCCGGTTCCGGGCTCACTTGCCCGGCTCGTCAGCCGAAGAAGAAAGAGGATGGGCTATAACCGGGATGCAGTACATCTATGTCCCGGCGCTTCTTTATACAAGCGTCCATCCCGCGAATCCTCGCCGCGGCGATAGAGAGGTGCTCGAAATGGCCCTGCGCGCCGGGGACTATCTGGTCTCCTGCATTGACAGAGAGGGCAATGTAGTGCCCAGGATTAACGGCAGGCCGGTCAACCCGCTGGATGCCCACCGGACTCTCTACTGCTGGACAGAAGCCCTGGGTCTCCTGCAAGGGCACCTCGATAAGGGCCGCCTGCAGGCTTGGCGCGAAGCGCTCCGGCGCTCAGGTGAAAATCTCGTGCGCGACCTTGAGCCGAGGATCGACCGGCCCCGCTATACTGCGCCCTTTCTGGGATATTCGCCGAACCATTTCGGCCTGCGCGCCACGACTATCTGGCGCATGGGCATGGTGCTGGGCCTGGATCAGTGGGTCAGCCTTACCACGGAGCCCTTGCGCCGCTTCGTGCGCGAAGTAGCACCCGGCGGCTATTGGGCGGAACATGACGGACCTACCATGAATTACGACTACCTGAACAGCTCGGTGGCCGGCCTTTACTGGCACTACACAGCCGATCCCGCCGCCTGGAACGCCATGCGCGCCAATACCGGCTTTCATCTCCACTGGTGCACTCCGGACGGCGTGGACATTTACACAGTGGATGAGCGCAACAGGAACAATTTCCAGGTCAACGCTTCCTGGGGGCTTTTTACTTTCTCCCACTTCCCCGAAGGGCGCCGCTTTGCCCGTTTCAAGCTCCTTGCAGCCCTGGGCGACAGCGGCGACCCGCTGAACTCGCTCGGGCTTAACTCTTTAGCCCGGATCGCTCAGGATGCGCATTACCACGCCGAGGGTCCCGAGGCCCCGATCCCCCAGGAAAGCGATGCTTACAAGCATGCGCTCGACCGCCCGGCAGTGGTGAAAAAGGAAGGTCCCTGGGTCTACTCGATGTGCGCGCTGGTAAGTGCCGAAAGTCCCTTGAACCAGTTTTTCCTGGACCGTACAGCGCCGATCAGCCTCTGGCACGACAAGAGCCGGCATATTATCGCCGGGGGCAACTCGAAAAACCAGCCCGAGCTGGCCACTTTCGCTGTAAAGCTCGGTTCCACCGGCGCCTGGACCCGGCTGCCGCTTGATGCGTTTATCTCAGGCTCCGAGGCTTCCGACACCATGTGCGTGGCCCACGAGGGCTATAGCCTCAGGCTGACCATAAATCTCGACGATTCACTGCATGCCACTCTCAGCGCCCAAATGGAGCAGACCTACGACAGGTCCGATACCTGTTTTCTCAACCTGCCGTTGAGGCTTCACCCAGGGGAAAAGCTTCAAACCGGCGCCGGGAAATCGTTCATCCTGGGAGGAGAAGAAATCCGTTTAACAGGCAAGGCAGTCAATGGCAGTCTCTCCCATAACGGCTGGAGGATGTCTCTGCCTGAGTCGGCGCGTTTCCTCTGGCCCTATTACACCTACAGCCCCTATGGGTCTGTGCGCGTGCCGAAAAATATAGGCGCCGCACTCGGGGTGGTATCCATACCGCTCACTGAAAGCTCGAGTTGGGTAAATATGCGGTTTGCCATGGAATGAGCCTGGCATACGTGCAGCTTGATTTTCAACGCGGGATTTAACCCTGGTGAGGCAATATTTTCTTCAGCGGGGCCGATAAGCTCTCGCTGAATTTCCCTTAACCGGTCCACTCCTCTTATCCGGCCGAGAGAGGCTCCTGTCTCACGGTCCAGGCTCCAGGAGACGGGGAGTGACCTGAGCTGATAATTTTTAGCCAGAAGGCCTGTATTATGGAGATCACTCTGCTCGTTTTTTTTCAGGCCGCTCTCTCCCTTTTCGCCATTGTCGACCCGATAGGCGGCCTGCCGGTTTTTATCAGCCTCACCCAGGGTCTAAGCGAACAAGAGCGCAGGCGTATTTTCCGCTTTGCGGTAGCTATCGCCTTCCTGCTTGTTTTGTCATTTGCCCTGGTGGGCTCTTTTATCCTGCACCATCTCTTTCACATCGAGATAAGCGAATTCGCTTTTGCCGGTGGTATGCTGCTGGTGGTGGTCGGGATTCGTGAGATGCTGGTCACAGGCCTTCCCGCAGAATCTCCTGAGGAGAAAAACGGAGAAAAAGACAGGAAACAGCACTATCAAGCCGTTGCGGTTTCACCAATCGCCTGCCCCTTGCTGGCCGGACCCGGAACGATTGTCACTGTAATTCTTTTCCAGCAGCATTACGGCCAGCTTTTCGCTATCTCGGTCTGTGTCGTGGTTTTCAGCTTCACCATGCTTATCCTCTCCTTTGCCAGCCGGCTCAGCCGCCTGATGGGACCGATAGGAATGCTCGCGGTCAGCCGCATCCTGCAGATCTTTATTATCGCTATCGGGGTGCATTTCATGTTTATGGGCTTGACCGAGGCCTTTCCAAGGCTTTTCGGCGGTGGTTTCTAAAAAAAAGCCCCACCAAGTTTGTGGGGCTTTCGCTGGAATTCGCCTGAACGAGTCTGGAACAAGGATATTATTAAGTTACGCCTTATAGTCCCTAAGCAAAAGGAGCGCCTCGATAAAGTAGTAATCTCCCCAGGAGGTCGATCCGCCTTTCCCGGAGGTAAAATTCCTGTCGAACACTCCACCGCCAAGCACGCCTGCACTCTCTCCCTTGCGGTAGTAACCACTGATCAGTTTCGATACAATTTTGAGCGCTGTATCGTAATAACGCTGTTTGTCGGCCCTGTCCGGGCAGATCCGGGAAAGTTTCAACAAGCCGGCAGCGGCGACAGCCCCGGCTGAGCTGTCTTTCTGCCTCGGCTCACCGGGAGGAAGCTCGAAATCCCAAAAGGGGATGCCATCCTCGGGCAGGTTATTAATAAAATAATCCGCCGACAGCTTGGCCCCATTAAGAAACGTGGTCTGGTTTGAATAGCGGTAAGCCGTGGTAAATCCATAGATTGCCCAGGCCTGACCCAGAGCCCAGACAGTTGACGGGCTGTAGCCTTTTGAGGCGTACATTTTATTATCGGCAAGCTGTGAAGTCTTTTCCGCGTAAGTATCTCCGTTCCTGGGATCGAAATCGGCCACATGCAGTATCTTGCCATCACTGTTGACCAGACGCCTCAGGGTGAAAAACGTATGCTGGTCGGCTTGCCTGGAATACTGAGAGTTGCCCGTGGCTTCAGAAGCCCAGTAGAGGACTTCAAGGTCCATCATTGACTCGATTGAGAGCCTTCGCGCCAGAATCGTATCTTCCGGCTCACCCCAGGCCGGGAAAAACCCTGCCGGCACGAAACGCCTGGAAATGGTTTGAGCCGCTTCCAGGGCCGCTTCTCTGTATGTCCGGTTACCTGTCACCTGGTAGCCGATAACAAAGGCAGGGAAAAATACCTGTCCCAGACCGAAACTTGAAGAGTCTTCTTTGCGCTGTATGAGACCCTTTGTCCAGTCCTGGACCAGATTATAGTACTGGGGGTCCTTGGTGGACTGGTACAAAAGCCAGACCATCCCGGGATAGTACCCTTGGGCCCAGCCGCCACTATCAGAATCTCTCCAATCCCCACTCTCGGCATAAACCGGGTAGCCGCCCTTTAAGCTGATGTAGGCCCTGTCAGCCTTGCTACCTGCAAAAGCGATCATTTCACCGTACTTGATTCCGGAATTGGCTTCCAGCGGTGTGACATTCTTCCCCAAAAAGCTGCAGCTTGAGAATAATGTCAGCATGAAAGCTGCGGCTGAAACTCCCACGGTCAAGCTGTTCACGAATCCTCTTGTTTTCACTTTCTGCCTCTTTTTCTGTATTGGTTGCCAGAAATAGATCAGCCTACAGGTTATCTGATATAAAAAAACACCTGGAAAGTAGCACCTCTCGAGGGTTTGCTGAATATGTCAATTTTGCCCCTGTGGCGCGAAATCTCATCATGGGCCAGGGCCAGTCCTATCCCCTTGCTGCTTTCATTCTTGAAAGCACTCACCCGCGGCTTGTAAATCAGATCAAAGACTTTATTGTTGAGATCTGCTTTGTCATCGCGAATCTCTTCGGCATCTATGGGGTTTATTGTCTCGGTCTCCAGCGCACTTTTCAGCACCCCCAGCCGGTCAATCCCCTGTCCATTGTCCGCTATGGTTGCCTGAATCTGGTTGAACCGGCTGTAATACTTGGTATATACACTTACTGTTCCCTGATCTCCCGCCGCAGTGACCGCATTGGCCATTATCTGGTAGAAAGCCAGATACAGCGATTCATCTTCACCCAGCATATGCGGCACTTCATCATCCAGCTTCTCTTTGAAACTCACACCCACCATTCGCTCGTCACTGGCAGGTAAAAACCCGCTGCGATAGGGACAAACCGCCAGGGTAATGTCCCGGAACAGATAGTTGATATTGACAGTGGTAGGTTCCTCTTTGTTGGTCACTGTCTTCTGGAAGTAGATGAGCGAGCGCCGGATGTGATCGAGTTGAGCCACCACTACTTTCTGGAGATCATGGTAACCTGGAATATAAAGCAGATCCACCATCTGTTCTGCTTTCTCGCCCAGGTTGAGAGAGAGCCGGCTCAGGGCAGAGGCGAAACGCTGCGGGCGAGATTCTCCAAGCTCGATGATCAGCCTGCCGATCAACCGCAGGCGCTCCTCCACCTCACGCCCATAGATCTTGCGCACCTCATCCTGAAGGGCCCGGTTAGGACCGAAACACTTGCCCCTGACCTTGGCCCTGATCATCGACACATAATCGATAGCCTCGCTCACTTGCTGGCTTATTTTACCGTATGCGGCCAGATAAGTAGTCATATCCCGCTCGACAGCCCTTAACGAGGCGTCCGGGAACATTCAGCCTTTCATCATTTTATTGACCAGCTTGATTTTTATCAATACAATTAAATAAAGATATTCCTAGTCCCGCTTTAATGCAAGCACATTAAAAAAAATTCGACAAATTTTTCCTTAGAGGAAACTTTTTACTGTGCTTGCTGGTATAAACTTTTACCACCTGATTGGAATGAGCCGAAATGAACCACGGTTATAAAGCTTGCAGCATTTTTTTAGCGCTTTCAGGGGCCGGTTTACTGTCTGGAAATTTCGAGGGTCACCTCAGGAACTAGATTGTTAATCTGAAAGGAATTTGCAGGATGTCTGCCGCAAGATTCGATAATAAACCTCTCTCGCCTTTTGCGAATAGGGAGTTGATAAAAACTTTTCTCAGCCTGGTTGTCCTTGGATTCGCCTTTGCGGCTCTTTTCCCAGGCGAGGTTTCCGCCCAGTTCGGCAAAAACAAGGTCCAGTACAAGAAGTTCGACTGGCAGGTACTGAAAAGCGAGCATTTCGATATTTATTTTTACGGAAAAGAACGGCCCATGGTGCTCGATGCCGCCAAGATCTCTGAGAGAGCATATCTGCGCTACAGCAAGATGCTCAATTTCAAGCCAAAGAGACGGATACCGCTGATGCTTTACGCCAGCCATTCGGATTTCTCCCAGACCAATATTCTGGCTGGAGAGATCGATGAGGGTCTCGCCGGGGTGAACGAGTTCCTCAAGAAGCGCGTAATTCTGCCGTTCACCGGTTCCTGGAAAGATTTCGAGCATACCCTGACTCACGAGCTAGCCCATGCTTTCCAGATCGATGTTATCTGGGGCGATATAACCCCGATGTACAACCCCTTTTCTTTCATGCCGCCGCTCTGGTTTATCGAGGGCATGGTCGAACAGCTTTCCCTGGATGGAATGACCCCATACACTGAAATGTGGCTCAGGGATGCCGCATTGAGCGGATACCTGATGACTCTCGAAGAACTTAACTACATGCCCGATCTGCGGTCCTACCGCTTCGGCCATTCGTTCTGGTATTTCATCGCCCAGCGCTACGGCAACAAGAAGATCGGGGAGATCCTGCAGAAAACTCCTCTTTTCGGCAATCTTGATGGCGCTTTTAAATCTTCGGTAGGGGCTAATCTGAAAACACTGGGCCAGCAGTGGAACGAGGATGTCCGCAAAACCTATCTGCCCCAGGTCGTCAATTTCAGCAAGCCCGAGGATTTCTCGCGCCGGCTGACCGACCATACCACGGATGGCAGCAACTACAATGTTACACCTGCGCTCAACTCGACCGGGGAAAAGATAGCTTTCATCTCCAACAAGAGCGGTTATACAGACATCTGGCTCGCCAGCGCTATCGATGGAAGCAACGCCAAAAAAATCGTCGAGGGCCAGCGCAGCCCTGATTTCGAATCGTTCCGTTTTCTCTACACCAGCCTCGACTGGAGCCCGGACGACCGCTTCCTCACCTTCGTAGCTAAAAGCGGAGAGGAAGATGCTATCTACGTCTACGCCCTCTTCAAAAAAGAGGTGATTGAACAGTTCAAGTTCGGCCTTGACGGGATCCTCACACCGAGCTTCTCACCGGATGGAGAAAAAATTGTTTTCTCGGGGATCGACGGCGGGGAGTCCAACCTCTATCTGGTGGATATTAAAACAGGAAAGCTGACTCAACTCACAGCTGACAAATACACACAGCGCGATCCGGTATTCTCCCCGGATGGTAAAAAAATCGCCTTCACTACCGAATACGGCCCAGGTACAGACCTCGAAAAACTGATCTTCTCCGACTACCGCATCGGCATCCTTGATCTTGAAACCGGCAAATATTCAATCCTTCCAAACAGTCTGGGGGATAACATCTCTCCCCAATGGTCTCCGGATGGCGATAAACTGGCTTATGTTTCCGTTCGCACCGGGATTCAGAACATCTTTTACCATGATTTCGCGGACGGACAAGAGTACCAGGTGACCGATGTCCTGACCGGGATTACCGGCGCCACTGAGATAAGCCCTTGTATCTCCTGGTCTTCCTCGAGCGGCCGCCTCGCTTTCAGCGCCTTTTTCAACGCGGGCTGGGATATCTTTGTAATCAACAGCCCGGAGCGCCAGGCTAAAATCTGGAAACCGGATACCACTGAAACTTTCACTTACGAGACCGTGCATCTGAAAGCCAGAAAAGCACTCTTCAAACATCTTGAAGAACAGGAGCAATTGAATTCTCAATTTGCAAAGGCTCTTTCAAACATAAACTTCCCCAAGGAGAAAGAGCCCCTGGAGAAACATCCTCCTTTTACTCCGATTCTCGAAAGCTCTCAAATGAAGCTGGCCGCAAAGGTTCTCGCTGGCAAAGGGGAGAAATCCGACCTGGAGACCGCCAGTCAGTTACAACTGACAGCCGACACACTTAAGCTCCCTCTACCCGAGGACACCGTTCCGGCTCAAGCTGCTAAGCTCGAGGTAGCGGCCTTTCCTGGCGAAAATCCGGAAGAGACCCCCCCGGGCGCGCCCGCGGACACGCTCAGCGCTCAGGCTATAATGGCCGGGGACAGCCTTGACTTAAAGGCCTTCTACAAAGAGGACACCGCTGTTGCCCTGCTTGACAGCGCGGCTGCCGGCGCAGATTCCTTAAAAGTCTCGCAATCCGACTCTCTGCCCTCGGTCAGCTTTGACTTCGATGTGCCGAAGGAAAAGATTCCCATGCCGGACACTACAAGTTTTACTTTCGGCAAATACAAAGCGAAGTTCTCCACTGATTATGTCACTGGCTATGGCGGCTACCAGAACAACCTTGGCATCTCGGGCGGGGTTTTGCTCTCTTTATCAGACCAGCTCGGCAACCGGAACATACTATTGGGAGCCAATATCTACGGCAATATCCAGGACTCGGACCTCATGTTCCAGTATATCAACCTTAAGGGGCGTACAGACTACGGCTTTTTTGTCACCCAGTTCCGCGATGTTTATTATCTTTCCACCCTGCGAAGCGGCGAGGAGTACCTGGCCAACATCTGGCGGGGAGGGGGGGTTATTTTCAGCCGCCCGTTCAACCGTTTCCGCAGGATCGAGTGGGGCCTGGCCGTTTACTCGATCAGTCAGAAAACATTCGAGATGAGCTTTTATCAGTATTATTACTTCCCTGACCTCAGAGAGCATAACGTCCAGAAGTACGGTACAGACATTTTTGGCGGCCCCCAGGTGGCTCTCGTTTTCGACAACACCGCTTTCGGCAACACCGGCCCGGTGGATGGCTCGAGGTACCGCCTGAGCGCCGAGCAGTATTTAGGCGACCTGAGTTACACTGAGCTGATCGCCGACTGGCGGCAATACTGGCTGCTCTGGCGCCGGGTCACCTTTGCCTTGCGCGGAATCGGGGCCACGCGCCTGGGCCGGAACCCGCAGGTTCTGTATATTGGCGGACCGTATACTTTCCGTGGCGCCGGCTACGGGGACCTCTGGGGAACTAACCTTATACTGGGCAACATGGAATTGCGCTTCCCCCTGATCGAGCACCTCGTTATGGGCTGGCCCCTGCCGATTTATCTGCGCGGTATCGGCGGAGTGTTTTTCATGGACATCGCCGGCGCCTGGTTTAAAGATGAAGTCTTTCAACCCTTTACCGCTCAAAGATCCAAATTTTTCAGGCTCCAAGATGCCCAGGCGGCTTACGGTTTTGGCATCCGGATCAACTTCGGTTACACAATTCTGCGCTTCGACTTCGCCAAAAGTTTCGACCATTACGCAAACAATTATTACAGCTTCGGTAACCAGGTCTATGAGTCCGAAGAGCTGATCAAAGGCCGGCGACGCAATTTCTTCTCTATCGGCACGGACTTTTAACCTGGATTACTCACAAAATTTAGTAGGAAGGAATAGGCTTTTGGTCTTTCAAGCATTTGCTCTAGACCGGACAAGAACTGTAGGGGCAGAGCATGCTGTATAGACCGGACACATAGGTAACAAGTGTTCGGACACATAGGTAACACTCCAAAAAGGTTATGGTATAATCTTCTTTCAAAAAGAAAGGAGGTTAGCCGTGCCTTGGAAGGAGTGTTCAGTAATGGATCAAA
>DATKXY010000204.1:0-27537 GCA_035528795.1 archaeon
GGTAAAGTAAGTCGCCGGCGCCTTAAATGTAAGAATCGACATCCGGTAAATCATTCCTGTTTACTCAACTTATATTAATAACCAAGGCTAAAGCATATAAAAACAATATAAATGGAAACTATTTAATGCTCCCTGTAGTAAGACATTTGAAAAGATTATACAGGATTTTCCGCATCTCAGAGCCGCCCGACAATCCGGGCAACCAGGCGGGTCAGGTTGGGTTCCGCTCTGCCGGCTACGCGGATTATTTCGCTTATGTCAGCAAGCTCCAGGCACTCCGGGAAGCAGAGATCAGTGATAATGGAGATTCCCAGCACTTTAAGCCCTGAGTGCACGGCCACGATCACCTCCGGCACTGTGCTCATCCCAACCACATCCGCGCCTATGGCGCGCAGGTAGCGGTATTCCGCCCTGGTTTCCAGGCTCGGACCGGGAACTGCAGCATATATACCCTTTTTAACCGGAATTTTTTCCTCGCAGGCGAGCCGCTCGGCGAGTTCGATCAAGGCCCTGCTGTAAGGCTCGGACATGTCAGGAAAACGGATTCCCAGCCGCTCGTCGTTCGGGCCGATAAGAGGGTTATCGCCCAGCAGGTTGATATGGTCCACGATCAACATCAGATCGCCCTTGTTGAACATCGGGTTCATCCCGCCGCAGGCATTGGAGACAATCAGGGTCCGGGCGCCGAGCTCTTTCATGACGCGCACCGGGAAAGTGATCTGCTGCATGGAGTAACCTTCGTAGAAATGAAAGCGGCCCTGCATGGCGACCACTTTCTTGCCGCTCAAGGTGCCGATCAGAAGCCGGCCCTGGTGGGTCTCGACTGTGGAGGAGACAAAATGCGGGATCTCGAGGTATGGTATTTCACACTCGATCTCGATCTGGGAAGCCAGGTCCCCAAGTCCGGTACCTAGGATAATTCCTGCTTCGGGTTTGAGGGCGGTGCGTTCTTTTATCCGGGCGACCGCTTCGCTAATCATTGCAAAAAGGTTATCTGCCATTTTCCCTTTCCCTTTTGACTATGCTTGTCAGGTTCGTTTTCACGGCTTCAAATCCCTTAAGCCTGCCTTAGAAAAAGCTTCATTTATTGGAGCGCTTTTCCTTTGTAACCAACGACTTACCAAATATCAACCTTCTTTATTACTTTTATCTCCGCCTGTTTCTTCATCCATCCTTTCGGCTCCTGTTTCTTCATCCCAGAAAACCTCGGGCTTTTCTCCTCCCTCCTCATTTCCTTGTGTTTCCTGACCCAGGAAAGAATCCTTTTTTTCTTCCTCAAGATTTTCATCCGCCAGATACTCTTCTTCCCCTTCAGGCTCAACAGTGACTCCTTCTTCAGCCTCCTCGGTTTGCTCACCCCTTAAAATTTTTCCCAACTGGGCTGATAGATTTTTAGGCATCGGCATATCATTATCGATCTTTTTACTCTCCTGCTGAGCTTCTTCCTGAGCCGTTTCCACAAGCCCTTCTTCATCTGAGGCAACAGCAGGGGCTTTTTCCTTTCCCCCTTGAGCTCCTGCTTTTCTTTCTTTCCTGAATGGTTCCGGCCATTCCACGGTTTCCTCCACCTGCGGAGGAGCCTTTACAGCTTCCCTGATTATTTCCTGGTCGATTTTTTCTTCCTGGAGCATCTTCCACTGGCTGGCTACCAGCGAGCGCATCCGGACAAGAAATGAGTCTTTTTCCTGTCTGAGCTGTTCTATCTCGCTTTTCAGGCTCTTGAGCCTCGAGCGGGCTTCCTCGATTAGTTTCTCAGCCTGGATTTCAGCTTTGGCGATAATCAGTTCAGCTTCGCGTTCAGCCGCCTGGCGGGCTGATTCACTGGTCCTCTGGGCCATGATTAATGTTTCATTCAGAGTGTTTTCCAGAGCCTGGTAATTTTTCAGTCTTTCCTTGAACTCGACCATCTGAGTCTTGAGCTCCAGGTTCTCCTTAAGAATCTCCTCAAGAGTCTCTGCTGCGGAGGCAAGCAGACTTTGCACTTCATCCTCCTTGAATCCCCTGAACCCCCGTTTGAAATCCGGTTTTTTCAGTTCCAATGGAGTAATCTTCACCTTCGCCTCCTCTCAGGGTTGTTCAGTAACAGCGCGGGCCGAAAATTGCCGTGCCCACACGAACCATGTTGGCTCCCTCGGCTATGGCGATCTCGAAATCAGAGCTCATGCCCATGGAAAGTATTTCCATGCGGCAGTTGTCAGCCGTCAGGGAGGCAAACTCTTCGAAAAGACTGCGTAATGCGCGAAAGCTTTTTACCACATCCGCGGTGTTTTCACTCAATGGGCCGATTGTCATCAGTCCGAGGAGTTCCAGGTTATGGCAACCGGCGATTAACTCGACCAGATCCCCGGCAAGCTCAGGTTCCACCCCGAACTTGCTCTCCTCCCTGGAGGTGTTGACCTGTATCAGGATCCTGGCCCGGGTTCCCAGGCGACCTGCCTGTTCATCAATCGCGCGCGTCAGTCTCCCGGAGTCGACTGACTGGATAAAGTCAAAAAGCCTCAGCACGTCTTTGACCTTGTTCCGCTGGAGGTGGCCGATAAAGTGTTTGGTAACCGGGAGGCTGAGACCGGGAAGTTTCGAAGCGGCCTCCTGCAGACGGTTCTCCCCGATGTCCCCGAGCCCTGCAGAGACAGCAGCCTCGATCTCTTCAACCGTCCTGCTCTTGGTAACACCCACCAGCCTTACAGTACCCCGCTCAACCCCGGCCGATATCTCAGCATGATCGATCCTTTCGACCACCCGCGCCAGATTTTCCTTGATACTGTCGCTCAACAGGGTCTCCATTGTCCACTAATACTATACAGACCGGCCCTAAAAAGCAAGCAGGCTGCAACTGAGAGCCCTTACCTTTAAAAAGGCTAATCATACCTCGTCACTGGTCAGCTTTTTACTTCAATCATCCCAAATCGATTGCCACGTTTTTCTGCAGAAACCCAAGCAGCTCCCTCCCATAGCGAAACAGATAATAAACTGCGGCAATTTCCCTTTCCTGGGGTTTCCCTCCAGGCCAGAGGTGCGCCTGGGCCTTGTGCAACTGGCTGACCATGGTGTCGTTGTTTTTTTTCGCTGCTGCGGTGACTTTTTTCTCCAGCCGCTCGAGGTTCCCTGCCAAGGAGCCGCTGGTGCTTTTCACCGGACCGGCCAGGGTCGGATCGATCCTTTCGGCCAGCTTCGCCAGCACAGCGAGTCTTAGTTCGAGAAAAGACTTGAGCCTTTCAGTCTCCTCTATCACGCGGGCGAGGGAACCGCTGGCGGCAAGCAGTTCACCGGCCAGCTTATCCGCGCCTGTCTGCAGGCTCTCTGCATCCACCCCGTATTTTTGCAGCACCTTGGCGATCTTGCTCTCTACCAGGATACCGGAAAGCCTGGGGTAAATAACAGGCATCTCGAGCTGGCGGAGCTCGTAGAGGCTGCGCATCTGGGCGTAGTAACTTATCTCCCCGGGACCGGCCACATAGCACAGGGTGCCGAACAGGTTCGCCTCGACAAGAGTGCGCATCAGAACTCCAGGGCTGAAAGACTCTGGTTTCTGTTCAAGAAGTGTCCTGATTTCCGCGGATGTCACTTTTTTCCCTGTACCTTTTAATAAAAATTCTCCAGCACGTTTTCCAATCTGGAGTTTGGTCCGCACTCCATCCTGAATGAGAAAGAGACTCGTATCCTGATCCAGCGGTGTTATCTGGAGCTGATAACCGGCCCAAGAGAGCGCTTTGCTCTGTTCCTTGAAGGCTTTGATACTCGATGCCGCATCGAATATTTCAGCCTCGAATAAATCCGAGCACTCGCTTCTCAGGGCGGGATGACAGGCATCAACCACAAACAGCCCGTAGTCTGCAAACAGCCGGCTTAGATACTCGGAAAAAGCGCATCCCAGGTTCTTGCCCTGGCGGTAGCTCGAACTTAAAAGCTCGAGCACCCAGGGTCGAAAATCCGTCTCAGGTAAAAGCTCCTCCAGGCGCGCCTTGAGTGTTAAAATATGTTCTCCGATCTCGATCAGGCACGCCGGACGAAGGCTTTCGAAATCCTGGGGGAAGCTTAAAGTCTCAAGCCTGTTCGCCGGATCCAAGAGGCTGATTGTGGTTATCTCGGCAAAGTCATGGTCTTCACTGGCGTTCCAGAAGACAGGCAAAACCGGCACCCCGAGAGTTTTGCTTGCATGATCGGCCAGTCTGACAGCAGTAAGACATTTGTAAAGCACGTAAAGGGGGCCGCCGAAAAGCAGGGGCTGCTGGCCTGTGGTGATAATGAAACCGCTCTCCTTTACAAAGCGCTCCAGGCGCTGTTTGCCGTTTTTGACATTCGGGAAAGCTATCTGCGCCTCGAGGATTGCGGCAGCCCGCTTCCGGTCGAATTTTTTATCGATACGCCCGGCGAGTGCTGACAATCTTCCTCTCTCTGCATAATGGCCCCCATAGAAAGACAAAAGGGTGCTCTTCCCTTTGAGATAATCCTCTACGAGCTGGTTTATCCCTGGCCTGCAGATAACCATTTCCAAACCGAAATCATTCATTGTTCAATCCAGTGAGAATTAGCCTTGGCGAATCGTCAGTGTAAGGAGCGCCTGTATAGTCACCGAATATCCGGTCTACTTCGAGGCCTGCTCCTCGAAGCATATTTTCCAGCTCTTCCTTGCTGAAAAGCCTTACCGACTCATCAAAACGGTCCTGCCAGTCCGGCCCTTTGACAATCACTTTTTTCTCGACCCTCAAGCCGTCCGCGCTGATTGTTCTCCACTGTTTTACGCTCAAGCCATTGGTCTGGAAATCATCCTCTTTGACCAGGTTCTTAAGCACGGCGCAGTGGTTCAGGTAATCGATCAGAAACCGCCCGCCAGGCTTCAAGGCCTGCTTAATTGAATCCAGAACCTTCTGGTTTTCTTCATCTTCCTCAAAATAGCCGAAACTCGTAAACATGTTGATTACCAGGTCGAATTTTTTATAAAACGGTATCCGGCGCATGTCGGCACGCACAAGCCATATATGGCCTGGAAGCGGCGGACTCGCTTCCAGATAGCTCTGAGCTTCCCTGAGCAGTTCTTCGCTTAAATCCAGCCCCACCACTCTATGGCCGGCCTGGGCCAGCACTCTGCTATATCTGCCCTGGCCTGAGCACAAATCGAGGATACACAACACCTGGCTGCCTTTTTTTTCAACGAGCGGTGAATATAATAGCTCGAAAAGGTTTCGAACCTTGCGGGCTTCAGTGTCATCTCTATGGCTATAAATATCCAGATAGGTTTTGCCGAATGTTTTTTTGTACCAGGCCATTTTCTTCTTTCCTGCATCATGGTGGATTATAATCTTTTCGCATCCTGGAAAAAGCCTAGGCGCCGCTCAAGCAGGCAGCCGGATTTCAAGGCCCGGGTAATCAGGCCAGACCGGCTGGGCCAGGCGGTAAAGGTGGCTTGAGCAGCGGCAGTCCGAGCAGCCGAACCCCGGGGCTGCAATTTCAGCGCCCGGGATCGCAGCAACTGCCAGGTTGAGATCGCATTCGGCCCGACTGCCGGTTACGATCACCGCGAAGCTCTTGTCGACCGCTTTAGCGGAAATATAATCAATATGCCAATGTAATGATCCGCTTTTCGGCGGGCCATTGAGATGCCTTTTGAGACGGCCCTGCAAACCGCCCATGGCGCTTCCGGTATAAATATAATAACCGGCCGGGAATTCTAAAAAACCGAGCCTGCCGACCTGGACAGTCTCCTTCCGGGGGAGCCTGAACCGGAAGAGATAGACGCCTTTAGTCTTTCCAGGCAATGGCCAAAGACCAGTAAAAAGTTCCGCGGTTTGGAGCCCCGCGTCAAGCCTGGGAAGCGCTTATTTATGGTAAGGCTCCCCCCGCAGGATAGTGTTGGCCCTGTAAAGCTGCTCGAGCAGAATCAGACGGGCCATTTCATGCGTAAAAGTCATTCTGGAAAGGGAAAGAACCCAGTCGCAGCTTGAGATGAGATCCTTTTGAAGTCCCAGATGACCGCCCACCAGGAAAACAACTCTGTCCCTGCCCTGCAGCATAAGCTCTTCCAGGCGCCTGGCAAGTCCCGGTGAATCGCAAAACTCCCCTTCCCGGTCCAGAGCTATTTTGAAGGCGCCTTGGGGCAGGCGGGAGCGCAGACGTTCCGCTTCCTTTTTAAGAATCAAGGAGGGCTCCCTTTTCCCGGACTCTTCTTTGACCTCCTCCACACTGACCCGGTGGCCATAGCGGTGAATGCGCCCCAGATAATCCTCGCATAAGAGCGCAAGCGCTTCCTCGCGCATCCGACCGACTGCCAGCACCAGCATATTCAAGAGAAGAATCACCTCGAATACAAAAAAGAGACAGATCCTGCATAGCGCGGGATTCAGAAAAAAGCAGACCCTGCGCCGCCTGAAAAAGTTACCTGCAGAGGTAAAATTCGACAGGTCAAAGGGAACAATTCCCGGTTATCCAGGTAGATACTCAATAAACGAATTTATTTGGCCTGCTCTGGTTACGGCAGGCTTTAGATTCTTACAGATTCATTCTGAGAGAATATCTCTTACATTTTTAACCACAAAGTAACTATGTTGCTTAGTGGTTAGATAAAATAAATTTCAAATATTTTTGGCTTAAAAATTAATTTAAGTTCTCCTTGGACAAGCGTCAACACCCATTTTGATTTGACTTTGCAATAGATCGTAACTAATTTATCATTTTACAGTTAAAATTCAGCATAAACTTTTTTCCAAATTCTATGAGCAAAGAAAGTATTCACCATGCGCCTTTATGGATTGGTTCTGGTCACAGCGGCTGCGCTCTGTTCTTTTACGGCCGGCGATGCTTATGCCAAGGATAAACGGATTCGTTTTTTTACAGAGACTAATGCGCGCTGGTGGATTGATAAGGGAGGTTTTGCCAGAACCTCGAGCCTGGCGGCCCGGATCCGTGTACCTCTCGAACTGATTTGGAATAAAAGAATCTCGCGTTCGATCGGGGCAACTCCCAGTGCAGCCGGGGATTATATTTTTATCGGCACACGGGACAGGCGTCTTTTTATCCTCGAACGCAACAGCGGGCAACAAATGGCGCGCCGCGGCTTCAAGGGCGGGTTCGGCGGATCGGTACTGATCAAGGGTGAACAGATGTTTTTCAATACCCAGGCCCCGGACGGCAAGGTATACAGCACGGAGATCAATTCCAAGCATAAACACATCCAGCGCCAAATCGGTCCGGCCAATGCAAGCCCGATCCTCGAGCAAAACCAGCTTTTTCTTTTCACCCAGCTCGGCAAGGTGCTTTCTCTGAATCCAGATGTCGGATACCGCAACTGGCAGCAGGAATTGAAGGGTAAAATCGAGTATGCCCCGGTTTTCCTGGACCCTTATCTTTACATTCCGACACTTGAGGGAACGATCTACAAGCTTGATTCTGTGACCGGTGAAGTAATCGCAAAAAATAATCTGCATGGACATTTGCTCAGTGACTTGTGTTCCGACGGCTTTTATATTTTCGGCGCTTTGACTAATGGGAAGGTATTTTGTCTTGAGCCGGACAGCCTTAAAACCAAATGGGAAGTTCAGCTTGAGAATCAGTTTTTTTCGAGTCCGGTTTATTCCGAGGGCTCCCTGTTCCTTTGCGCCAGGGCGGGCTGGCTCGTCAAGCTCACGGCGGAGAATGGCAATTTCCTCTGGAAAACCAAATTGAACGGTATAACTGTGAGCGCTCCAAGCCTGACCAAGGAGCTTGCTTTTACCGGTACAAAAAGCGGAGAAATGGCCGCTTTCTACACTGAGAGCGGGGAGCGCTGCTGGTACAGGAATATCAATGAGGGTATCAGCGCCTCTCCATTAATTTATAAAGATTTTCTTTATTACTGTACTGACAACGGATCGGTATATGCTTTTCATCCGAAATAATCTTTCATTCAACAGGGCTTCTCTCAGGATAGCGCTTCCGCTTTTGCTCTCGGTTTCTTTGAACCTCTGGGCTTCCGAGGAGCCGGCCAGGCTCACAATTGTGCCTGATTCGGGTTTGATTGTGTTAGACAACGACACTTTGAACCTGGACAGTCTTACAGAAATCCAGATTGCCCCCGGCGGGCATATCTTGAGCTTTTTCCCGACTCACACCGCCGGCCGCTGGGTTCACAGATACCTGAATTATCCCTTTACAGTCGGTTCTGCAGGCCAGAAAACAATAGATCTCACCGCGCGCGCTATTTTCAGAATCCGCTCTGACCCTCAGTCAGCTGATCTCAGCTACCGCGGGCGCGCCCTGGGCCGCACGCCGGGAGAATACCTTTTTCTGTTGGGAACCGGGGATTCAGTACTGGTTAAGCTCGAGGGCTACCAGACCAAGGCGATCGATCTGGACAGAGTCTTTGAACACGGGGCCGATCTGTTTGTCAGCCTTGAGACTGAAAACCTGGATCGAGCCGCCTCTGATCTGCAAACTTACTCCTATATCTCACCGATAAAAAAACTATTTACACCGGACCTGCTGTTCAGTCTCGGGGCCGGAGCAGCACTGTTGACAAACGGAATCCATTTCAACAACGAAGCGGACAAGTTTTATGATCAGTACATGCATCTCCTGGGTACAAAAGCCCGGGAAAAGGCTTTTTCAAAGGCCCGCAGAAACGACAGGATTTCCAAAGCTTCTTTTATCGCCGGCGATGTGGCTATCGGAGTTTTCGGCTATTTGTTGATCAGCCGTTTTGTGTTAAAAACCGGCAAACATGATTCTCCCAATCAAAAAACTCACCGTCTTTCTTTGGTAATTGAGCCGCGAAAGAGCGGCTTCTCACTGAAATTTTGACCAATGGGCGTTTAAACATAGAAAAAAGGGATTTTCAATTGATAAGGGCATCAATTGGTGGCTTGCCGGGTGAGGCTTCAGAAGAAATTGTCAACAGAGGGACCGGCGAAATGTTCGAACCGGATAGAAAAGGCTCTCGCTTTAAAAGCCAGGGCCATCAAGCAGAAGAGAGATACAGAGTATTGAGCGGGATTTCCATATCCTTCAAGGCAATAAAATTTATAATTCTGCCATTAATTTTAATTCTTTCGGTCCTTGGCTGTTCCGACCGGGAGCGAAATAATCCCTTCGACCCGCAAAATCCCGATGCAGAGCAGATGAACATCGGTTTTAATGCTCTGGCCGGCAACAAAAAAGTTCTTCTCCACTGGGATTCTCTGAAGTTCGTTGACCTTAAAGGCATTCAGGTTATACGGCTCTCCGAGGACAGTCCCGATACCGCAATCCTTAATGAGAGCCTGCTTCCTCCGGAGGTCATAGAGTTTATGGACGACTCTGTGGAAAACGGCGTGACCTATGCCTATTATCTCCGTCTGGTGCTCAAAGACAGCCCTGAGTTGCATGAAACCAAATCCGATCTGGCCACTCCGGGATGGGTTTTCGGCTGGATGGAAATCGAAAATGGCACGAATATAGCGCTTATGACCCCTGATTTCAGGGACGAGCTTTTCGTTCTCGATGCACCTTTTTACAGTATTCAGGATATCCAGTTCCATCCGTCAAACTCCAAGGTCTGGGTCCTGGATGGTTACACTGGAAAGATCGCCAGCTTTACAGATTCAGGAGAATGGCTGGATGAGGTCTCCGGGCTGGAAAATGTGGGAGCCTTTCGATTCAATAATACTGATCAATCTGTCTGGATTGCGGTAAAAAGTCTCAATGGCCTGCTCTATCACTTCAGCACACGCGGTGAGCTTATCGAGGCCTACAACACTAACCTTACCCCAACCTCAATTTCAGTCGAGTACCCGACAGGGGATGTATGGGTCGGTTCCTCGGACCCGCAGATTGTGAAAATACATAACAAGGAGGTTATCCAGCTTGCGCACTCGGATTTCGCTGTTCCGGAACTAGTAGCCGCGGGAGAGGCTTACAAATCTTCAGTCTGGGTCCTCGATACCGGCTCTAGGACATTGTTTCATTTTACTAATCAAGCTCTGGACTGGAGTTTAAAGGTCTTTAAAGAGCCTGTGGATCTTGTGGTCAACTCAGACGGCGACCTGTGCTGGATCGCGGACCCGGGTGCTGACTTTCTTTATCAGATAGACCAGAAAGGAAATATTTCAAACAAACTTGGCGGTCTGGGCAGGCCTGACTATCTGGTATACAATGGACATGACAACACAGTCTATGTTACCGGAACTTCCGGAAAGATAAGCAAACTGGCGGTCGAGGGGCAGATTATCTGGCAGGTCGAAAACCAGCACCAGCCCGGCAGGATAGCCTTGCAGATCAAACAGCTTTACTAAGGGGGACATAAAATAGATTGCATTTGCTTCAATCTCATAATTTGCTTTTAATACATTGTAATTTATTGCGTTATGAGATTTGCGGTATCGCCCGAAAATGCAACCTATAATATGACCTGAGTATTAATTGTGTGCGTGTAAGGAGCGCTTATTTAAGGCGGTTCAGATAGGCGCAGACCAGGGGGTAGATTTTGTTTCGAGGCTGGCCCAGGCGTTCCGCTGCCAGGGCGGTAAGATTTTTTGCTCCCATTGACCCGGCATTCTCAAGACCCGCCAAAAATGTGTCTAACCTTTCCGGGAGATCATCCGCAGACTTTTCTTCTCTGGAAGATTTTCCCTCCACGATCAGAACGATCTCACCGCGGACTGAAAACCTGGACTCGAGCAAGTCATTTATTTCCGAAAGTCTCCCGCGAATAAACTCTTCATGCAGTTTGGTAAGTTCGCGGGCTATTGCAGCGCGGCGGTTTCCGAATACCTGGCTGGCCTTTTTCAACACATTTTTAATCCTGCGGGCCGGACAATAGAAAACCAGTGAGGCGTTAAGCTCTGCCAACTCCTGGAGGGAGCTCACGAGAGCTTTATCCCGGGAGGGCAAAAAGCCTGCAAAAAAAAAGCGGTCTGTAGGCAGACCGGATGCCGACAAGGCGGTTGTCAGCGCCGAGGGGCCGGGAACCGGCACGACCTGGAGGCCGTGCTCCAGTGCCAGACAGACCACTCGATAGCCGGGGTCCGAGATTCCAGGCATGCCGGCATCGCTGACCAGGGCCACTGAGAGCCCCGATTCCACCATGGAGACCACTTGCCGGGCAGCCGCCTCCTCGTTATGCTCATGGCAGCTTATCAGCCGGGCGTTTATCTCGTAGCGCTGGAACAGTTTGCGGCTGTGACGGGTATCCTCGCAGGCGATAACCGGAACCTGCTTGAGCACCTCCACAGCCCGGCAGGTAATGTCCTTGAGATTCCCCAGCGGTGTGCCGACAATGTACAATAAGGCGGGTCTTTCTCTTGAATCTTCCATTTGAGAGGCTAAAAGTTGGTGATTATCCGGCCCTGCGCCCCTTCCTGAATTCCCTTGGAAATCATCTTATTTACTTTGTCCATCAGCTTGATATAGTTTTCCTGACTCGCAAAAAGCGCCTGAATCAGTGATCGGCTCTGTATATCCTCGAAACAACTCGTGTACTCCTTTCTCAGCACCTCCGGAACTTCTTTTCCCGAGGCCTGAGCCTCCTGAACCGTCTGCTCATATTCCTTGAGTTTTTCCAAAAGTCCGCTTGTTTCCTTGTCCTCTTCCAGATCTTTGGCAGCCGCATTGTAGTACTTGTATTCAGGAGTTTGAGAGATAAGACGTCCCAGCTCCTTTGCCGCTGTATCTAAGTCCATGTCTTCCCCGTTGTTTGAGTAAAAAAGCCGGAAAAATATCCTGGGGGATAAAAATGATATTCCGCTTTAAAAGCTGCCGAAGTTAAATATCACTGCCTGCAGTTTCAACAGCTGCCAGATATAAATCTTTCGGAAAATATCTCTTGCCACCTGCGGTGTCAATATAAAGTGAACAAACCATAATTCCTCTACCAGGGAAGCCCGGTTCTTCTATCCTCGGTGATCGAGAAGTCATCCACCCAGACAGTCCCTGCTGTGGTCTGTACCCCGACCATGATCTCAATGGTTCTGGCTGTCAGCCTGGCCTTGATCTCGTATCTTTTCCACTCTCTTCCCACCCGCACCCAATCATGGGTCACGGCCTGCCTGCCGGGGCCGCCGTAAGGCCCGGCCGAGGAGACGTCACTGATGAAAACAGCCGCCTCACTCTCCTGGCGGTCAGCGCGCAGCCAGACCCTGAGCGTGACATCGGCTGCCGGGTTGACTCTGAATCTGCCGCTGCTCAATTTGCCCCAGACAGGCGGGTCGCCAAGCTCGATCTTGAAGCAGTACTTCCCGGAATGGGGATTTTCGGTGACCGTACCGTAAAAGACCGGTTTCTGATAATGATCCGTATATATCATCCGCCAGGCTTCCGCCGTGCTGCTTTTTAAGTCTTTCATTTTACTCCCGGTAATTTCAAATCCCGGGTCAGTTATTTCGAGACGTTCTACCAGGGGTGCTTCGAGTTCCTCAGGACTGTATTCGAGTACCGCCAGGCCAGGCTTTCCAAACCTGCCCCATTTGTTTCCCGATTTGACCTCCAGCCTGTTTTCACCCTTTTTCAGCTCCCACAGGAAACGGCTTCCGCAGGGTGCCCAGTCCTCCTGATCCACCTTGCGGTAGAAACTGTCGAACTCCGGCGTATGGGTCGCAAGACTCACATCCAGGGCGCCTTCCCTGTCGGCGGGCCGCCTCAAGGCTATCTCGACCTCATTCAAGGGAAAATTGAAGTCCTGTTCATACCTGACTGCAGGGCAGACCAGCGTGGGAGCATCGCCCGGCTCCCACCAGGCGATATGCAGAAGTCCGGTCTGGAGCACATCGTTTAACTGGTTATTGGGCTGGAGGTAGCCGCCTTTGGGACCGGCAGGTTTCGGCTCGAGCGGGGCGGAGAGAAAATCATTGCGCGCAATATAGCGGATGTACTGATAACAGGGCGTATCGGCAAGCACACTGTCCTGGGTACGGTCGGGTTTCCAGCGGTTGGGGTTGATATTTATCTCATAGACCCCGGAGCCTTTGACATCGCCGGTTTTCCGGCTGAAACGGCAAAGCTCCAGCGCTCCCAGTGGAATACCGTCTTTCCGGTAAAAATTGGCTGTCCAGGCATCCATCACCACCCACTTCGAGTATTCATTGGACCAGAACTCCAGCGAATGGTGCCAGTGGCAGGGAACGATCCGGCTGTGAATGCCCAGTGCGGCGAGGCACTGCATGGTAACAAGCTGCTTGTAAGTACACCATAACTGCTGTCCCCTGTCGATTTCATCGAGGATCGCCAGTGCGTTCCAGCTCGGGTAGGTTACCGGCGAGGAATGCGCCCAGAGGTTGCAGACCATGAGGGCGATCCGCCTGACTGTTTCGAACTCCGTAGGCGCGTCTTTTATCAGCTCTTCAAGATTGAGTCTTTGTTTAAGCTCCCCAAGCTGCGGCTCGTCCCAGCGCTGGAAGCTGAAAGGATATTTCGGCTCATACGCCGAACCATTGGCAAACTCCTTGAAATGAATCCCGTGCTGGCCGGCTGAGTCTGTCTCAGAACTCGGGATCCAGTACTCATATCCCACACGGGGGCTGCTTTGCCCGAGCAGGATAGCTGTCTGGATAACAGATAACAGACAAACAAGGAAAATTATTGCCGCTACTTCTTTGAATAACTTTTCTGAAAATATTTTTTTGACTGAAAAAGACATCTCCACCTCCTTGAAAGTGCAGGATTCGTTTCGGATGACTGTAATCTTTATTCCGGAACATGATAACTCAATTTTTTCATTTGTTGCAGGGACAAGAGTTGTGTGTGCGCACCGGCCTGATCAAACATATCAACCTTCGGGCGGACACATAGGTCCTCCTATACAAAGCCTGTGGAAATTCACGAATAATCCCAATTAAAAAATCAGTCCGGAAAAATGTAACTAAATCCCCCTCCAGGGGGCAAATCTATTAACTCTTGAATATCCCCAGGTAAATCTTTTTTCCCTGGCCGGGAATACGCCTGTAGAGTGGCATAAGCTGACCGGGGAGAGGTCGCTGCCTGGATAAAAAAGGATTCCCGTAATACTCCCCGCGGCCAATTTTAACAGAGAGAAACTCGGTACCAGATGCGGAATATGCGCTAGAGATTGCCCCGGATCAAGACCAAAATGAATGGAAAAAGTCTGCGAATCGGGGCCTGGTTAAAGGATTTTGAATATCTTTCTGGCCGTAAAATAATGGAAGAAAGAAACCTTTCAAATACCTGTTCTGCCTTAAGAAGCCTGCCAAGCAAATTTCTGCGGTCCTGCCGTCTCGCATTGCTCGCCCTCGCGGCGGGCCATTTCCTGTTTCTCATCTCATTTTCTGAGCCTGCTATCTCCACGCCTGACGCTAACGAGTACCTTGCCCGGGCCCGGCTGATAGCCACCCAAGGCTGCACCTGGCTCAAGCCTGAGTCGCCCCTTCAGTATACCGCACCGCACTGGCTCACAGGCGAACCTGTCTCGCCGCACCCGATAAATTTCGAAGAGAGACAAAAAATCATGGAACGTTGCAGGAGCTCGAATGGTACTGAAATATCAGATAAGCTTCTCGATGATCTGGCCGCCTGGTCTCGACCTGACCGGAAAGCTTATTGGATCGGCATTCCCGGGGACATGAGGGGTCTGGTGCCCTCCTCCGATAGTCTTGTTGTCATTGCCAGGAGCGAGATCTCCAGTCGCGACCAGTCAAAGACTGGACCGAGTGAACAGTTTCGCGGCATGCCCGGGGCCCGGATGCCAGGAGGTAGGCCGGGGCGTGGCGGCTTTTCAGACGACGGTATGGGCCCGGTCTTTGGCAGTAGAAGAATGGTCTCCGCTCTCATGGAAGGAGGCGAACTCGTGCTGGCAGAGTGGAAGCGCTCCCCAGTGAAAGAGAGTTTAACAGATACACAATCCATTCGATCCCAATGAGTTAAGCTTCCATTGGACTATGCAGACTATTACGAGAAAATCGGCGTTTTGCTCGACGAGGAGCGGAAAGAAAAATTTGAGGCATAGCGCCTCAAAGGTCAGTTTGGCCCGGGAGGTAAAATATAACCTTATTCAATTCATGATCCAGTTGGACAAAATTCAAGCCGGCCTTTCAAAATTCACACAGCAAAAACTCTAATTTCATTTCAGGAGGTCAGGATGTTAAGCCTGAAGCTAAACCGTTTAATGACCATTGCAGGGATGCTGCTGCTTTGTTCGATGGTGATTTTCCCTTATACGCTTGAGGCCCAGCGCAGAGGAGGTTCCAATCGTGAAGGCGGGCAAGGCCGTCCGGGTGATATGAGCCAGCGCATGCAAGACAGGCAAAAACAGGCGGAACAGCGCTTCGAAATGATTTGCGATTCTTTGAAACTGGATGAGACCCAGAGGAAAGAGGCTCATAAGCTGTTTAAGGATACGCAAAAGGAAAGAGAAAAGATTTTCGAAGATATTAGCAGCGGTGCGCTCGTCCGGGAGGAAGCGCAAAGCAAAATGAGAGAGATAAACCAAAGCTATCTGGAGAAGTTCACTGCCCTGCTCAACGAGGATCAAAGGGAGAAATACAGAAAAATACAGGAGGAGTGGCGTGCACAGAGGCCAGGGAGAAGGTAGTTCTTTTACAGGCCGGGCATTCCTTGAGAAGCTGATTTTGTGTGATTCCTTGTCGAAGATTCTTGTTTCGACCAAATTGTCGAGTATTTTCGACAATCTGGTCGAAACAAGGGATGGATAGAAAGCATAGCTCAGGCAGTTTTTCCCGCATCCGGCTTGTAACAATTTAATTTATAACAAGTTATAAATTGCATAAAAAAAGCTTTAGATCAGGCATCTTTTTTGACTTAGTGCAGGCAGGGCGGCTTTAATGAGCGGCAGATTTTAACGGAAGAACTTCTTCACGGCAAACCACCGCTTTAATTATCAAGGCACCCTTTAATCAATATCCCTCCATTCCAGGCAGAAATGAAATAACCTGCAACCCTGTCTATTGAGATGCCGGACCAAATGAAAACTCCTCATTGGGTGCTCCATTTTTTCTTTTATACACTCTGCTCGTTTGTACTCTATGCCAGACCTGAAAGAGACTTGGATGAGGCAGATTGGAATACTCCCCGGCCGGAAAGGCAATACAAGAGTCTTGAAGAGGAGCGCTTCCAGATGGAGTGTAATTATCTGGGAATCAAAGGGGAGCGAAAAAAGAAAGCCCGTGAGTTTTTCGAATTCAGCCAGCAGCAGCGAGAGCTGGTAAAAGAAAACACCTCAGCAGGGAAACTTACACTCACCAGTGCAATCAAAAAGCTGAACCGGATAGACATCGAGTATTACGAGCAGTTGACGCCTTTGGTGTCCGGAAAGAAGAACAAGGCAAGACTCGAGGGAATTCTCGACAAACTGAGAGAAATGGGCAATGGCCAGGTAAGCATGCAGAAGTGTCAACAGAAATAAAAACCCAGGCTGATTGCGAATATGGCAATTCCATTCAGGCTAAAAAACATCCGGAAGACTCAAAGACAGCCTGATCTTTTCACATGGCGTGTCCGGGAAAAGTGTAACTGATAATCAACCGAAACTTTCTGAATCCTGAGCCGCAGGTATTTATGATCTTACCTTCTAATTATAACCAGGAAGAATTAATCCCGTTTTCTTTTGGAGGTTTAATGTCCACCCTGTCAAGGAATTGTTCGATCATATTCTCCTATATATTTGTGTTTGTCCTGTGCGCCGTTTTAGCCGCGGTATCATCACTGGAGGCACAGCGGGGAGATAGAGGCCGAGGTGGAGGAGGTCGCGGCAGCAGAGGGGGCATAAGAGGCAGGTCTGGAAACGAAGAGCAGATTAAAAAACAGAGGCAGGAAAGGGCGGAGAAACAATTTAATGACCTGTGCGAAACCCTTGTCCTGGATCAGGGGCAGAAAAAAGAGGCCCGCAAGGCTTTTGATGAGATGCAGCAGGAAAAAGACAAATTTTTCATGGAGATGCGAAGCGGCGACCTGGACAGGTCCCAAATACAAAAGAAGTTCCAGGAAGTCCAAAAAGCCTATCTTGACAAGATCGAGGCCCTGCTCAACGAAGAGCAGATAGAAAGATTCAAATTGATGCGGGAGGAGCTGGAAAAACAAGCTGCGCCGATGGATTCGAGAAGACCCGGGCCAGGCGGCTTTAATTAATAATCCTTAGACAGGTAATCTAAACCCTGACAAATGGGAAATCATCTCGAGGATTGTCCCTTTATAACCCTTTTCTCCTCTAGCAGGAGGCTTGTATGGTTAAGACGGGAAGTGTGAGTCACAGGCCGCTGTTTTTTCTGATGAAAATGATTCTAAATTATTGCTTTATTGCCTTTTTAATGACTTTTTTGTTCTGCTGGGCGCATTCTTTTGCTCAGACCGCGGATCTCGCACTGAAAAGCAAAACTGAGAAGCAGGACATCAAGGGCTATGTCCGTGATCCGGAAACCAATGAGGCCCTGCCGTTTGCAAATGTCCTGCTCAAAGGGACATCCCTCGGGGCGGCTACCAATACCAATGGGTATTTCGTGATAGTGAACGCCCCTGTGGGTAAATGCACTATCCAGGTGAAATATATCGGCTATGCCACTCAGGAAGTCGAGATCGAGAATGTCAAGGGCGAGGACAAAACGATCAACATAGAAATGAAAAGAGTGGTAATCGAGATGGATGGAATTACGGTCGAAGGTGAAGTTCAGACTGTTGATGCATCAGAAAATGTCAGCCAGGTGATAGTGGCCCCATCCGAGCTGCTTGTTTTACCGAATGTCGGGGAAGTGGATATCTTCCGGTCCCTCCAATTGCTGCCCGGGATCAGCGGGGTCAGCGACGGGTCTTCCGGCCTCTATGTGCGGGGAGGAACACCCGATCAGAACCTTGTTCTGTTCGACGGCATGACGATTTACCATGTGGATCACTTCTTCGGCATGTTCAGTGCTTTCAACGCCGATGCTGTAAAGGATATCAGGGTTTACAAGGGCGGATATCCCGCGGAGTTCGGAGGGCGGATCTCCAGTGTGGTCAATCTCACCGGGAAGACCGGGGATGCCTATAATACCCGGTACGGGGCGGGAATTAACCTGCTCAGCGGCAACGGGATCTTTGAAATCCCCCTGTCCGACAAAGGGTCCTTCCTGATCGCTGCACGCCGCTCATACACTGATGTAATCAAAAGCTCCCTGTACAATTCATTGTTCGATTTCATGACCGGAGACCAGAATTCGCAACCCAATTTCAGTATCTCTCAGAATCCGGACAGAAACAGAATGGGAAGAAACCTGGGCACAATTTCGCAAAACCCCGATTTCTATTTCTATGATTTTAATACCAAGGTCACGCTGAATCCCACCTCCAAAGATATTTTCGCCCTGAGTTTCTACAGGGGGAAAGACAATCTGAACCAGTCCCAGGACCTGAGCGGCAGGCAGTTCGGGTTCAGGGGCGAAGGGGGTTCCTCTTTTTTTGCGGATGAGGGCCTGTCCCGTCAGACAGAACAACTGACCACCTGGGGTAATACAGGTTTCAGCGCCAAGTGGTCACGCAAGTTTCACGACCGTTTCTATTCGGATTTCCTGGCTTCCTATTCATCCTATTTCAGCACCTACGACCGCAACCAGGGTTTCACCACGGACCCGACCGCAGTTGACAACAGCTTGAACTTTTTCCGCGGTATCAGGGGCGCCTCGGATGAAGACAACGAAGTCCAGGACTTCACCTTTCGCCTGGACAACGAATGGCACATGACCAATACCCACGACCTGAAAATCGGGCTGGGATTATCCAGTTTCAATTCCCATTACTTCGCCACCATGAATGATTCGATCAATCTGTTGAGCCGTGAAACCCAGGCTCAGCAGAGCTTTCTCTATGTACAGGATTTATGGCAGATCACGCCGGTATGTGAGCTCACCGCCGGCTTGAGGAGGAATTATTACAGCAAGACCGGCTCGAACTACTGGGAGCCCCGGGCCTCGATGATTTATCACCTCACGGAAAATATCAAGCTGAAAGGCGCCTGGGGGTACTACCATCAGTTTATCAACCGGATAACCAATGAAAATGTGCTCGAGGGAAGCAGGGATTTCTGGATCCTGGCGGATAAGGAACTCGAGCCGAACTTCGCCGTGCACTATATCGGGGGAGCGAGCTACGAGAACAGTGGTTTTCTATTTGATATAGAGGGCTATTACAAAGACCTGGACCATCTGGTTGAGTACACCCGGAGGGTTGTCCAGCGGAACATCCTGGATCTGTCCAGAACCAGGGGCTTTTTCCAGGGAACAGGAACTGTCAAAGGCGTCGACTTCCTGCTCCAGAAAAAGAGGGGCAAGCTGACAGGCTGGCTTGGCTACACCCTGGCCAAGGTAGAGTACTATTTCCCGGAGCTCAACAGCGGCAATCCTTTTCCGGCTTCGCATGACAGGACGCACGAGATTAATTTCGTGGGGAAATACTCAATCGGGAACTGGGATCTCTCAGCGACCTGGGTCTATGCAACCGGTAAACCTTACACCGCCCCTGAGAGTCAATACTATTTGGAATTGCTCGATGGCAACTCACAGAGCTATATCCATGTCAGCGACAAAAACGGCTACCGCCTTCCGGCCTACCACAGGCTTGATGTCGGCATTTCACGAAGCTTCTACACGGATTCGAACAAGTTCGTGATTGGTTTTTCGATATTCAACCTCTATAACAACAAAAACGTCTGGTACCGCCAGTACGACATGGACACGCAGCCGATAACAGTGACCGATGTCAAGATGCTGGGGTTTACGCCGACAGTTTTCCTTCAGGTATATTCCAGATAGAGAGGGGGAATTATGGAAAAGTATATATCAGCAATCGCACTATTTTCTTTCTTAATAATCACAGCCTGTACTGAAGAAACCCCTTTTGCGCCGGAATCGAACCTGGTGGTAATCCGGGGATACCTTTACGCCAATGCACCGGTGACCGAGATCCAGTTGTCATCCACTCTCGGGCTGGGCAGCGAGGACTCGGTCGGTCCGCCAATCAGCGACGCGGATGTGAAGCTGATCAAGGACGGAAAAACCTATCAGCTCGAGCCTACATCCGGCCGGGCGGGATATTACAATTATCCGGGAACCAATCTGCCGGTGAGCACCGGTGATAATTTCAGGATCGAGGTGGCCTATTTCGGCAGGCTGGCCAGCGCTGAGACAGTTGTGCCGCCGGCGCCGGTGGGAATCAAAATGTCCATAGACCAGCTGGTGGTCCAGGATTTTTCCACGGGAGGCTTCGGCTTCAGAAGACAATTCATGTCAGAAGATACAAGCGCGGTAAGGGTAACCTGGCAGAACGAGGACAACTCATCATATTATGTGACCCTGGAAAATGTGGAGGCCAGCCCCGAGCAGATTGAAACAGGTATGCCTTTCGGCAGGCCCGGAAGAATCATCTCGATACCGATCACCGGTGATGAATATATAGTCAGCCTGTTCAGCGTTACCCACTACGGCAGGCATAAGGCCAAGGTGTACCGGGTCAACCAGGAATACGTGGACCTTTATTCCACAAGACAGCAAGACACCAGGGACCTGAATGAACCGCTGACCAATGTTGTCAACGGCTTGGGGGTATTCACCGCATTCAACAGCGATAGCGTGTTCTTTAATGTGGTACACGAATAAACAGGAAGTTTTCCCGGTTCTGAGGTGATAGTAATCGCGAGCCGCTGCGGTAAGTTTCACTTCCCTTGGAAAGTCGGGAAAAACGTGCTGCTTCACTTTCTGCCCGCGGTGACGAAAAGGGGTGCACAGCACCAAGGGCAATAATACAGCGTGAATCCAGGACAATGGCGTTGCCTACCAATCGAGTACTTTAATCTTCAGGCAGTCAAATGAGTCCCTGCGTCACAACATGCAAACGGACACTGGCCGACAAATCGGATGAAGAGCTGATCCTGCTCTTTACCAAGGGAAAGGAATGGGCTTTCAAAGAGCTGATGGAACGCCACAGCAAGAAGATACACAATTACATTTCCCGCATTATAGGTGATCGCTGCCAGGCCGAAGACCTTTTGCAGGAAACTTTTATCCGCGTTTACCGCCATATCGACCGTTTCGATACCAAGCGAAGATTCTCCACCTGGCTCTATACAATAGCTACTAACCTGGCTAAAAACGAGTTGCGCAAAGTCAGGCGAAGCCCGGTGTTGTTTTTCCAGAATCTATTTTTTCATAACAGATACAAGCTGATGTTCGAAGCCACGGAGCAGATTGCCAAGCCGGATAACCAGTTGTATAGAAATCAACTGAGAGACCTGGTGGCCAAAATTGTCAGGGAACTCCCAAAAAATCACAGGCTGATTTTCACCCTCCGCGAAAGCGAGGGCAAGAGCTACGAGGAGATCGCCGAAATCCTGGACTGCAATATCGGCACCGTAAAAAGCCGTCTCAACCGGGCCAGGAAAAGTTTCGCCCGGAACATCGCACCCTATCTGGGCTAGTGGGAAAAACCCCCGCAGATCTGCTGCGGAACTGTTTCTTTCAGAGTCATTCCCGTATTGGAATGCTCAAGTGTCAAGCTATCATTCTGGAGTATAGATTCAAACCATAATGTACCAGGGACCACTTTTTGGAAAATCACGGTAGCATGCTCATGCAGATAACCTTTAATCAGGAGCTTGTAATGTTGAAAAAACAATTCATCTCCCACGGCGTGTTCGGAATTCTTGTCGCTTTTCTTCTTGCGGCAGCCGCTTGCAGCAAAGATGAGAAATCGCCCACTGGTGCAGAATCGACCACCACTGTCCAGTTGACCATCAGCGGTCTGAAACGGCTCGAGAACGGCTTGAATTACCAGGCCTGGGCGATCGAGTATGTTGACGGCTATTATTATGGATACGCGCTGGGATTGTTCAATTTCAATGAAAACGGCAAAATGGTTGATGTGTCTGGGGACACCCTGCTGAGTGGCGAGTTTACTGTCGGTCTAGCCTCTGACAATATCTATGGCATCGCAATCACCATCGAGCTTTCGGATGTGATGGTTTCATATTCCTCCTCCGCACATATCTTAGGTGGAGAAGTGAGCGAAGGCCAGGCAAATCTGACTATCGATAACTGGATGGGAATGGAAACCAGTTTCGCGAGCGTCTCCGGGAGATACATCCTTGCCACTCCCACGGACAGTATCAATACCAACGAAAAAAGCGGCATCTGGTTCATGGACCTTTCAAGCGGGATCTCCCTTAACGGCCTGGGTTTGCCCGAACTTCCCTCGGGATGGGAGTATGAGGGATGGGTGATACTGAACAGCACCTATCTGTCAACCGGCAAGTTTACCTCTGTCAACACTACGGATGGTTCGAGTAACTACAGTGGCACATGGTCAAGCCCGACTTTCCCAGGAGAGGATTTCCTGCAAAACGCGCCTGCAGGTCTGAGTTTCCCTATCGATCTAGCCGGGGCTTCGGTCATGATTACAGTCGAACCATGGAACGGGTTGGACGATAACACGGATAAGCCGTTTTTTCTCAAGCTCCTGGCTGCAGATATACCAGTGAGTGCAGTGGACCACACCACCTATTATATGAGCGCTGTTACCGTTCCCATGCCCAGCGGGACTGCGACTTTGAAATAGCCTGAACTAAAACGCTCCGGGTTGGAACGCAATACCTTAAAGCAATTTATTACATAATTGAGATAAGCATATGATATAAAACAAAATGGATATTTTATAAATATAAAGCAGATCGATATCAGCACCCCATGCCTGTATCCTTTTGCCATTGACAATCATCGGCTTAAAAATTAAATTGAGATAAGTCTGCCAAATTGTCATATAACGCCTGTCAATAATTCTCAATAAGCACAAATGGATTTATCCGACTACAGGGTTTTAGTTACTGACAACGATGCGGAATCCGCCTCCCGTGTCCTGGGCGCTTTGAACGCCAGGGGAATGTCAGCAGAGAGGGTGGCCCACCCGCCGCGTATCGAGAACATTCTCTCCAGGGAAGAAATTATCACTCTGGTGATTATTACCGGAGGGATCCATGAGCGGAGCATAATCCGCTTCCTTGAGGGACTCAAGCATGCACCGGCCAGCCTGGGAGTGATCTGTCTTCTTGAGTCCACAGAACCGGAAAAGATCAGCTTTTTCGACCGGCTAGGAGTTGATGAGATATTCGAGAAGCCTGTGGAAGGAGAGGAAATCGCACAGGCTGTGAGCCGCCTCCTGGAGCGCAAGCGTCTGATCAGCAGCATCGGGCTTATTGGTAAAACAACCAAGATGCGCGAAGTGGTCGAGAGGGTGGCGCAGTATTCCCAGGTCAATTCCACGGTGCTGATTTACGGCGACAGCGGAACAGGCAAGGAACTGGTGGCCCAGGCAATACACCGTCTGAGCTCCAGGCGCCACAAAACATTCATAGCGGTGAACTGCGGGGCTATTGCCGAGGGGGTGCTGGAGAGCGAACTTTTCGGGCACGAGAAGGGGTCTTTTACCGGGGCTACCTCTTTGCGCAAAGGGCATTTTGAAATAGCGGACGGCGGGACGGTTTTCCTTGATGAAGTAGGCGAGATGCCTCTCTCGGTCCAGGTCAAGCTTCTTCGTGTGCTCGAGGAGCGCGAGTTCATGCGCGTGGGGGGCAGCCAAAAAATCAAGGTCGATGTGCGGATGCTGGCAGCGACCAACAAAGACCTGGAATTCGAGGTGGAAATCGGACGGTTCCGGCGCGACCTCTACTACCGGCTGAAAGTCCTCTCAATTTATATCCCCTCCCTCCAGGAACGCAGGGAGGACATTCCACTCCTGTTGAATTTCTTTATCGAACAATTCTGCCGTGAAAACAATAAAACCTTCGTGGGCATTGACGATGACGCTGTGGAAATCCTCAAAAACTATGACTGGCCGGGCAATGTTCGCGAGTTGCGCAACCTTGCCGAGTCCATGGTCGTGCTTTCATTAGGCAGCCGGATTCGCGCGAAAGATATTCCGGACCAGATCTTCCGCAGGGGAAGCCCCGAGCGCCTGCTGCCTGTGCCTTTCCCCCCAGTTGAAAAAGAGGACCGCAAGGCACAACAAGCACTCGAGTTACATCTGCTTTATCAGGCAGTATTGAACCTGCAAAAGGAAATGAGTGAGATTAAACGACTTCTTTCCGGGTATGTGGTCCCGGAAAACAGGCACGCCGGGGTCGATACAGCGCACAGGGATTCCGGAACTCCCTATGCTGAAGAGGCGCGCACCGGGGACCGGATAGAGGAGAAGGACATTTCAAGATTCGGCAGCGTGCAGTTCGAGGAATCAGAGGAAATCTCCGGGAAGGCTCAAAACCTGCAGGAAATCGAACGCAAAGCTATCGTCCGCACCCTTGCCTCCACGGGCGGTAACCGGCGCAAGGCCGCGAAAATTCTCGGTATCGGTGAAAGAACTCTCTACCGAAAAATCAAAGAATACAACCTCAAATAAAATATTCAGCCCGGGGCGAGGCACGCCCCGCCCCTATTCTCCCTGATATCCGACTAGCGCTCCCATTTGCTACTTGAGAATACTCACATCCCTCAGCCTGCTGATCCTGGGCAATGTACCGATAAGCGGCATGGCATATTCGACAAACTTGTCACTGATCCCACTTGTCCCTTCGATAAATTCCTTGGGCATAGTAATAGTATGCTTGGCCACTTTTTCCAGCTCCACGATCTCGTAGTCCACCTTGTAAGGCTTATTACCGAGACGCCGGATAGCCACGCTCCCCTCATACCTCCCTTTCACCGCAGCCTTTACGGCTTCCTCGCCCACTCTGCGTGCCTCGACGGCATCGATCTCCGAGATATTACCCGGAAAGCAGCGCTGGAGATATCCGAATGTGTCCGAACGCACGCGCGAGATCTTGAGATTGTCCTTAATGAGCTTGCTCAGGGTGTCCCCCAGGGCGCCGGTACCTGATAGCTGAATGTTGCCGTGAGCGTCTTTTTCCACATCTTTAACCAGAGTCTGGACGATCGGCATATCCGATTTGTCATGCACACCTTCACTCACCGCGATAACACAGCGGCCGTATTTCTTATAAATCTTTTCCACATCTTCCAGGAACTTTTCCGGCTCGAAAACTGTCTCGGGCACATAGACCAGATGCGGCCCGTCATCTTTGTATTGCCTGCCCAGCACCGAGGCCGCAGTAAGGAATCCCGCATGGCGTCCCATAACCACGCCGATATAGACTCCGGGAAGGCTCCGGTTATCCAGATTGGCCCCCATAAAAGCCATGCACACAAACCGTGCCGCAGAGCCGAATCCGGGGCAGTGGTCGGTCTCTCTCAGGTCGTTGTCGATTGTCTTGGGAATGTGGAAGGCATGAAACTCGTACTGGGCGTCCTTGGCAAACTTGTTGATAATCTGGGCGGTCTCTGCGCTGTCATTGCCGCCGATATAGAAAAAATAGCGCACGCCGTGCTTGCGGAAATTACTGAAAATCACCTTGCATTCTTCCGGGGTAGGTTTTTTACGCACGCTGCGCAAAGCGCTCGACGGTGTGCGGCCAATAATCTCCAGGTTCTCCAGGCTCTCTGCGCGCAGGTTGATCAAGTTCTCTTTCAGTATACCCTCGACCCCGTTCAGGGCCCCGTAGAAATTCGTAATCAGGTCGGGGTACTTGCTGGCCTCAAGGAGTGCTCCGATCAGGCTCTGATTGATCACATTGGTCGGGCCACCGGACTGCCCGATCACCGCAGCGCCGCTGTATGCTGCTCCCATATCTTCTTCCTCCTTGCCTTGGATGATTATCTCATTTAGCGGTTTACTAATCAGGTCATAAAATTGTTTGCATCCATCCGTAAAGGAAATTTATTTTCTTCTTTTGGTGGCAAAAGAAGCAAAACCATTTCTTTTTAAACAAAAAGAAACAAAAGTTAATCCTGGCATTTAAGTCCTTTACTCCGCTTCGCCAAGCTAGCCTACGCGCAGGAAGCCTGCGCAAAGGCCTGCCTGGGCGTTGTACATCTAATATGGCGATGATGGAAATTACTTGTCTTCTACACGCTCCAAAAACAGAGGCCCCGGACTTCAGGGCTTCTTATGGCCTCTGATTTCACTTGGGATGATCTACCATCCCAGGTAATTGCACTTAAACCTCTTTTCGGTAGTTGTAAAGTTTTTTTCTCGGAATATTTCTCTCATAGTTACATAAAGTAAGCCGCCGGCGCGTTAAATGTAAAGATTAAAACTTGTTAAATCATTCCTGCTTACTTGCCTTTTATGAATAAACAAGGCTGAAGTATATAAACAACAATACAAATGGAAACTATTTAATGCTCCCTGTAATAAATCAACCCGTGGATTGGCGGTCAGTTTTCCGGAGTGTTTTTTTCTCCGATCCGGATCAGCCGCAGCATGTTTGTGCGGCCCTGTCCCTGGAGCGGAGCACCGAAAGTCATCACCACCACATCGCCCTCTCCGCCGAATCCGGCAGAGACCAGGTGACCCGTGGCCAGGGTGATGCTCTCCTCGAGATCATCCATCCTGGGCAGGCGCACTGGATATACCCCGTACATTGCAGCCATCAGGCGCACTGCCCGCTCATCCGAGGAGATGCCGACAATCGGCACAGGCGGCCGAAACTTGCTCATCAACAAAACCGTGTAGCCGGACTGCGAGCCGACCACTATCGCCGCGGCCCCCAGATCCCGCGCCGAATCCGCCGCTGCATGGCAGATCGCCTCGTGGAATGTCGCTCCGGCACGATGTTGTGTCAGGTACGGACCGCACCATGATTCAGTCGTTTTTTCCGCCTCCCGGGCGATCGCTGCAGCCATGGCCACAGTCTGGACCGGGTAGCGGCCCACTGCTGTCTCGCCGCTCAACATCAGCGCATCGGTCCCGTCATACACGGCATTGGCCACATCGCTGGCCTCGGCCCGGGTGGGCACCGGGTTCGAAGTCATGGATTCCAGCATCTGGGTGGCGGTGATAGAGAGGACATTGGCTTCCGAGGCGGCGCGCAGAATCCTTTTCTGTGCCGAAGGAACCCGCTCCACGTTGAGCTCCACGCCCAGATCCCCGCGGGCTACCATAACGCCGTTCACCTCGGAGAGGATTTCAGTCAGGTGGTCCAGGGCTTGGGGTTTCTCGATTTTTGCCACGATCTTGATCTCGCCCCCTGTCTGGCCGATAGACTCTTTCATCAGGCGGATATCCTCGGCGCTCTGGACAAAAGAAAGCGCTGCAAAATCAAAGCCGTGTTCGATCATGAAGGCCAGATCGACCTTGTCTTTGGCCGTGAGCGCGGGAAGGTTTATTTTCACTCCCGGCAGGTTGAGACCCTTGTGGCTTGAGAGCACTCCTCCTACCTCCACCCGGCAGTGCACATCGCGGCCCTCAATTTTCTCCACGATTAACTTTAGCAAACCGTCATCCAGAAGTACCGCGTCCCCGCACGACAGGTCACCGGCCAGATGCTCATAGCTGGTGCCAACGCGTTCCGGATTTCCTATCTCTACTGAAGGGCTGATAGTGAAACGGGCTCCAGGTACAAGATCGATCTTCCCGCTTCCGCCGATTACTCCCACCCGAATTTTCGGTCCCTGCAGGTCCCCGAGAATAGCCAGAGGCCTGCCTGAGACTGCAGCAGCCTCGCGCACGGCCTGTAGATAGGCACGATGCTCCTCTGTCTCGCCGTGTGAGAAATTA
>DATKXY010000205.1:0-16478 GCA_035528795.1 archaeon
GGTAAAGTAAGTCGCCGGCGCCTTAAATGTAAGAATCGACATCCGGTAAATCATTCCTGTTTACTCAACTTATATTAATAACCAAGGCTAAAGCATATAAAAACAATATAAATGGAAACTATTTAATGCTCCCTGTAGTAACTTAATAAAAAATCCCATTCAACCTTTCAGGCTGTTTTATTCTTTATCCAACAGCATTCAGGCGACTCCCCCCAATCGCGCTCATCTGTCTTCACCCCAGCCGTAATGACGGTTCGCTTCTTTGTCCTGGCATGGGCCGGAACCCGGACCTTGAAAGAGAGATCCCTTTCCTCTTTTCCCTGGATGACAATCCGGGCTTATGATGGGTCAGCCTGCCAGCCCTGTGGGAGACAGAGTGAAACCCGGGCATTCATGGTCCGGCTCAGGTGATTCCGGATCAAATCGAACCAGCCTGAATTATAAAAAAAGGTCGTGTTCTCGCCAAAGGTTTGAATTATTTTAGAATAGTAAGCATTAAAAATTGGAATTTATTAAACTGCGCCTTTCATATAATTTCAAATTTTCTTTAATTTTTCAAGTGTTTATGACTCGAAAGCAGGCAGGCAATTTAAATAATGGACAGATTGTCTCGGAGCTGATTTTCGACCCTCCGGAAATAATCCAGGATCTAGCTGGTATAACGATTCATCTATTCCAAGCTATCCGGAATATAAGAGCTGAATTTTAAAATTTTGGAGATTATTTTCACCAGTCAGAACGGGAGATTGGGTATGCCTCTTTTGTCAATCGAGGAACTCCGCGAGAGCTTAAATGAGATTTTCACCAACCATGGACTCTCCGGCGAGTCAGCCGCTGTGCTTGTGGATATCATTCTTTCTGCGGAAGCATCCGGCAGGAGAACTCACGGGCTGATACGTGTGCGGCCGATGCTGAAACACCTCAAATCGAAAGGGCACGCTCCAGGGAAATGGCTCAAAGAAAGCGCAGTAAGCGCCCTGTACGACGGTCGCGGCGGGCTAGGTTACCTCGTGGCCTATGAATGCGCGAAAAAAGCGATTGCCCTTGCCGGACGAGCATCTATCGCGGTGGTGGGCTCATGCGGGGCCACCCATACAGGACCGATGGGTTATTTTGTCAGGATGTGCGCGCTTGAGGGCTTGATCGGCATATGTTTTGCGAACTGCTCGCCTCTGGCTGCGCCTTTCGGTGCCGCAGTTCCAGTGCTCGGCACCAATCCGATCGCTTTCGGTTTTCCATGTCAGCCTGAGCCGGTCGTGGTGGATCTGGCAACTACAGCCACAACTTACGGCGAGTGTAAGGTGGCGCTTGCCGAGGGCCGCAAGCTGCCAGAGGGAGTTGCCCTGGACAGCCAGGGAAAACCCACCATTGACCCGGAAGCTGCTCTCAAAGGCGGCGCTCTTTTGCCTTTCGGCGGGCACAGGGGATATGCCCTCGCTCTGGCCGTGCAGATTCTCACCTCAGCTTTTACCGGGGCCGCTGCTGTGCCTGAGCCGGGAGAAGATTACGGCTACACAATAATCGCCATACGCTCTGACATCCTGGTTGAGAAAGAGCGCTTTGATGAAATTCTGAGAGAGCTGATCAGGGCGGTTAAATCAGCAAAGCCAGGTGACCCCGGTCAACCGGTTCTCATACCGGGAGAAAGGTCTGCCGCGCGCCGGGCGGAAGCAGTTAAAAACAAGATCCACCTGCCCCAGCCTCTATACGAGGAAATATTTAAAAAGGATTAGAGATCAAAGCATTGGATATCTAACAATTGCCCAACGGCTCGATTTATGCGGTATACTCCTTGACAGAAAATCTTTTATGCTTTATTATAACTTCCCCCGATTTTAAATGTCCCCATCGTCTAGAGGCCTAGGACTCCGCCCTTTCACGGCGGCAACAGGGGTTCGAATCCCCTTGGGGACGCCATTCCTTTCTTTACCAATGACAAACTGCACCACTATGAGCGAGCACTTCTTGAGACATATGGTATTGTTCAGGAGGTGCCTAGATAAACCGGAAAAAAAGGTCGACCACCAAAACCAAAATTGATTCCACCTCCAGAACTGCTGTACGCTCAGGTGGTAAAGAAACGTAAACAAGGAAGGGTAGTATCTATAAAAACAGCAGTTATCTTTGGCGATCCTGAGGAGGTAAAAAAACGACTGGAATTCTCTCCTAACAGCAAAAATATCAATACTTCTTTCGTTGAACGTAATAATTTGACTATGCGGCAAAGCTCTCGACGATTGGCGCGAGGAGGAAACGGATTCTCTAAGAAACTCGGCAAGCTGGAATCCCAGCTCTACTTGGCCTCTGGCTATTATCATTTTGTTAAAACTCATCTCGGACTTCGCCAAGACGTGCTTGAGGATACTAGAAAATGGAGACAAAGGACGCCTGCGATTGCAGCTCAAATTACTGATCATATCTGGTCTGCCAGAGAGTTATTGACCTATCGAGTTCCATAATTTTTCAATAAAGAAGGGACACTAGGAAAATTTCTGCCTGACAAGGTTTCCGTCAATTTTATAAACTATCCGCACTATTCCCTGGTCAAGAAATGTTTCAGCCACTCCACGGATAAGCGCACTGCCTCCGGAGTGGGCGTGTGTCCTGTACGATGGTTGAAATATCCTATGTTCCGGGGATTACCGAAAAGAGTATATACTTCTCTGGCGGAGTTGATATAATACCAGCTTTTGTCACTATCCGCATCATCGCCGCCGATTAGCAGAAACGGACGCGGCGCGATCAGGCCCAGAAGCTCGTGATGGTCAGTGGCTTTATCGATCCTGCGGATGGAATCGTCAAAATACCAGTAATCCTCGTAGTTGGAGAAAGTCAACCCGAGGCCCAATTCGGAACAGACCACGGCTGTAATCCTTTCATCCATGGCTGCGGCATAGAGAGACATCTTTCCGCCTAAAGAATGCCCGATTATTCCAATGTTATTCTGGTCTACCTCCGGCAGGGTATATAAATAATCCACAAGCCGCTGCGCATCCCAGACCCATTTGCCGAGCCCTGTGAGCTCCGGATATTTCAGTTTCAGATTAGCCACGGCCTCGCCGTAATTCTCGCCATAGCTTTCCCCGAACCATCTCACGGCCACAGCGATATATCCCTGCTGGACCATCAGGTAGGCAAACGCTCTCACCCCCATCGGGGTATAGGTTCTCCCGCTCATATTCTTTCCGGCAGGCGTATCCACATCGTAATAAGGGACAATTACGACCGGTGTGGGTTCGGCCAATGGTTTATCCGGTATCATCAGGTAGATCTTTTCCCAGAAATCAGGCTCGACTTGAAGGTACATCATGTGCCCGGTATATATTTCTTCTTTAAAGGTCCGGATCAATTTTACATTGGGCTCAGGAGGGGCTAAGGGCATTGTGCCGAGAAGTTTCGACCACTTGGCTCTGATAAGCTTTCTTTTCTCCTGCCATCCGGAAACCGATTTAATGGCCTGGCCTTTGGCATCCTTTACCAGGGAAGAAAGGTCCCCGGTGTTGTTCTCGAAACCCTCCGGGACATTATTATACGGTTCAAACCATTTTTGGTCGTCAATTCTTTTGCCGATCTCATGCCGCCCGGTGGTTCTGCAGACCCTGAAACCGGTAAAGCGGCTTTTATACTCGGGTTTCATGGAAGAACTGTATTCTCTGCCCCAGCTGCTGGCCAGGCTGAGAAAAGAACCGCCCCTGATGACCCGCTCCGGGCCCCATGACGGACCTTGCGGATTTACTAAAGGAATGGGAACCTCCTTACCAGAGCCGCTTTTATCAAAACACCATTCCCAGACATTGCCTAACATGTCATACAGCCCGAGCTTGTTCGGCGGGTAACTCCCGGCTTTTTTCGTCCCCTTTTCATTCAGCTCTTTTTTTAATTGAGCGATGTTTTCATCATTTGCCGAACCGATGTTTCCATAGTCGTGAATCGTTTCCAGCGAGTAGTTCGTATCGTTGCTGTCAGCCAGGCTCCATTCCGCCTTTGTAGGGAGACGGTAGCCGTTCCGGGAAAAATCGCATTCTCCTGTGGCTAGATCATAACAGGTTTCCAGTCCCTCTTTTATACTCCTCAGGTTGCAATATCGGATGCACTCCCACCAGCTCACATTTTCCACTGGATACTCCGGTCCCTGATGATAAGCGGGGTTGTATCCCGTTATCTCGAAAAATTCTTTTTGCGTCAGCTCGGTTTTTGAAATAATGAATTCATCAATCTGTACATCTACCCCGATCCCTGTTATCCCGTCCACAACTTCATAAGCGGTGGCCGGGACAGTGATAAAGTTATTTTGAGCTTTCAGTGTATTCATGCTCGAAACAAGTAAAAACATGGTCAAGCATTGTGCGGATAATCTCATTATTCCCTCCGGATTAATTTGTGGAGAAAAAGAGGAGACATTTTCTTTGTCAGTTTAATATTATCGCTGGCCGGGCAACGCCTGAGACATTCAAACCTGCCGGGCTCTGCTCCTTACTACAGACTCCAGAGATAGGTGAATTTAAGAAGCAGCATCCTGTCTTTTACCTTTGACAGGGCGTAAAGGGCAGTATCCCTGTTTTCATTGAACACTAAATAAATATGGCTTTTCGGTTTGTAAATATAATCAATCAGAAAATTGGTGGCGATTTTGTGATCTGCGTCGTTCCACTGCACATAACATTTGGCGAACAATTCTGTTGAAAATGAGTAGGTCCACCTTCCGGCCAGAACATTTGCTTTCAAGGACCCGTTATTATAGTCCAGGTAGTCGTAACTGTACTCCAGGTCCATGTTGAAATTATTGGTAATTTTCATATTGTTCGAGACCGTAAGACTCCTGCTTCTCCCGTCATAGCTGTCTCCCCATCTGTAGTGGATACTGCCGGAGAATCTCCTGGCCCGGTAGGATGTGAATTCGAGGTGCTGATGGTACCCGAGGTACCCGCCTTGTTCGATCATTATATCCCTGATATAATCATTGCCGGGAAGATAATCATATCTTCTGTGAAGACCGTAAGAGAAAAAATCCTGGCTTTTAAAGGTCAGCCAGAAATTAACCCGGTTCTCCCTGTAGACCAGGGTATTATGGTGGTCTGTCTTATATTCGAGGTCGTTAATCAAAGACATACTTTTGAGATAATCGTTATTTATCCATTTGGTGAAGCTCAGCGTGCCTTTTGTGCTGCGTACATTCCCCCTGCTCACAAACCCCATCTCAGGATTAAAGAGCGTGTCGACCTGGGTGTAGCGAACAGAGAGATCCACCCAGTCCTTGTTCAGTATGGCCCCGATATCCCCGGCCCAGTTTTTTGAATCGTTGCCCGGTGTAAAGGATCCGGCCACTGAGCCATTGACAATAAATTCCGGTGAGAAGGCAAAAAATGCATCGCTGCCGACCGCTCTCGAATAATTCTGGTCTGATGACTGCTTATTCAGAATCATCAGGCCGATATTGGAATTGGTGAACAGGTCCCGTTTGATTTTTACCGCGGTGAAATTGGTCGACGGTTCGACAGTGCCGTCATCGAGCTCAGCGCTTTTGCTCTGAAAATTTATCACTCCCAGGGAGTATTTTCCGGTTCGTCCCGCCATTTTCACCCCGCCCAAGAGAGGGATTCTCTGGTCATTCTTGATCCCGATAGTCCTTGAATTGAACAGCATGAACTCGGACTGTTCACTGGCGCCCACCACCGTGCCGCCTGAAGAGATGCCGGAGCCAAACTTGAATATCCCGGCACTCTCCAGAAAAAAATCTCTTTTCTCCGGAAGATTTATATTGAAACGGTCGACATTGACCACTTCCTGCTCGGATTCTGCCTGGGCGAAATCGGTTTGGTAGGTTAAATCCATCGCAAGCTGGGGAGTTACATGGTATCGGACGTCAAAGCCGGCGTCCAGTTTCGAGTTAAAATTGTGTGGCTCGTAGATATAGGTTCTCCCTGAAGTTACATAGGGCTGGATTTCCACGTTCAAACTGGATGACGGCGGTCTGATGTTTTTCAGGTTCGCAAAAAGCGATCCCTTGAATTTTCCGTTATGTCCCAAACCTCTCGGGACAGGAACAAGATATGTCACTTCTTTGCTGTGCTTGATCTCCCGGGTGATATTGAGTCCCCAATCCACCAGTTCACCCTTTTTATATTTCAATGACTTAAAGGGGATAGACATTTCAATTGCCCAACCTTTGTCGTTGATTGCCGTTTTGCAGTACCAGATACAGTCCCAGCTTTTATTGATATGGTTTCCCTCATCGCTGATTATCGCATCCACTTCCACGCCGAAAGGATTGGTGCCGAAAGCGTAAGAGTTTCTTTTGTCCTGGAAAGTATCGATCAACAGCTCGAAAGCGTCGTCATTCAGAAAAGACCCGTCACGCCTCTTTACACTAGCGAATACCTTATCCGGGGAATCGTAACATTGAGCACCGAAATAGATATTGTTTTCATCTTGGAGTACGCGGATTTCCGTTTTCTGGCTGGAGGGCGCTCTGTCGAGCGGCTCCTGCTGGTAAAAGTATTCGTGATAGGGGACAGCGCTTTGCCAGGCCGCATCATCCAGTTTCCCGTCTATCTTGATCGGTTGATCGGTTTCTTTTACATAAATATTTATCTCCGAACCTGTTTTAAGAACTGAATCCGCCATTGACTGATTGCCCTCTTTCGATAAGGAGGAGAGAGAATCGGATTTCGAAACCGCGCTGCATTCAGCTTTCCCGGTGTATCCGAAAATTATGACAAATAACATGACAATGACCATTGCAATCGAATTCGCTCGCGCCATAATCTCCAAAGACTCCTCTGAAATGATTTTATATCAAGTTGCGTTCATAGAGATACTTTATATTCTGCTCCTAAGTCGGTAAAGCCGGTACCAAAAATAAAATAAGAAGTCAGAAATCAGAATACAGAAGTCTGAAGCTCCACTCCCGCCCAAAAACATCAAACCCTGAGTTTATGAATGACCAATGGCTGTAATCCGGGCAGGGGAGGGATTCTGACTCCTGACTCCAGTTTTCTGACTCCTGACTTCTTGACTGGAACAAATTGTTGAATATTGACTGCCCCTTGGGGGCCGCCTCTTGCAAGTACCAATCCCGGATGAGTCGTAATACCTTATTTGCAGGATAGGCTGTATCATATCCTTTGTGTCTTTGTCCCTTTGTGCCTGTGCCTTTGCCCCTCTGTGCCTCTGTACATGTGCGCCTCTGCCCCTTTCCCGCTTCAGCTTGAGTTGCCGGCGAATTTTTATGTTTCGTTGTTTAAGGCTTCAGCCGTGCGAGATTAAGAAGAATTAAGGCTGGAGGAACCTCTCCAGCCCATAAAGCTCGATCGCGTTCTCTCTCAGGATGCGCCTGGCAATTGAGAGCGCCTCATCCATGGACAGATACCCGGCCTCCACTTTTTCCGTTAGTGTCTCGGCGACCAACTGGCGGGCCATCACGCTGTGCCCGTATGTCCCTTCAGGGAAAAGACAGTCCCCGCCGAAAACATTGATCTTGTTCACCGGCAGAGTCTCCAGCCATTTATGCAGCCATTCCTTGGTAACGCTCATCGAAAAAACAGGCATCAGGCACATGTCAAGGTAGACATTCGAATAGTTTTTCACCAGGGCGGTCAGTTCGCCCATGTAGGGAAATCCACCGTGAAAGAGAACGAACTTCGTTCCGGGGTATTTCTGGAACAGGTTGAGCAGCAAGGTCGGCCTGGCATTGGTGATATCATTGCCCGGTCCGAGCTGGCAGCCGGTATGGAACTGGACCGGTAGGCCGCGTTCGCCGGCTCTCCGGACCACCTGGTGCATCATGAAATCCTCGAAAGGCCGGCGCTCTTCGCGGGACAGCTTGCGTCTGATAATTTCCCTGAAGATCTTCCCGGCCTCCTCGCGGGGCGTGTCTTCAAAGCGGATGATCCGGTCATAGGCTATGGCTGATTTTAGCCCCACATAGTAACCCCGTCTGGCAATCTCATCGAAAGCCTTGTCCAGCGCTGCCAGGTGGTCGTCCAGGGTCAGGATCTGCATGTTGTATTTTTCAGCGATGGCCCGGATGTGGTCCATGTCCGGCTGGACGAAATTGTCCTCCAGGGTGAAGTCATCGAACCGCTTCACCATCACGGTATTCGGCGGAGGGCCCTCGGCCAGGCTCGAATCGATCCAGACAATTTTATCCAGGATCATGAGCTCGATACCGGCCTGTTGGTGAAAAAGGTCGTCCCTGTACCCCGGTTTTTTGGCGGCGATAATCAGCTCGTTAAGCTTGCGCCAGTTGGCTTCGTCGATATCGGGGATGCCGTAGATATCACGTGCGGCAATCCTGGCAGGCTGCGCGTAGGAGGCGTATTTCGTAAGTGACCAGTACGGGGCCAGTCTCGTCCACCGCTCCTCAGGAGAATTTCGGGCATCCCGGATGAATTTCCAGTCTTCCTCGGTCAAACCGGCAGAAAAAAGGTCCGAATCGGTATTCTGCGTAAATCCCCAGGGCTGCACGATCCAGTAAAACAGGTCCACATCCTGGGCCAGCCAGAGTTTTTCTGTCACCTGGTGCTCGTGGGTGTCGATCAGGCGGATCGAGTCCACTGCGGCTTTGATCCTCTTGTATATATCAGACCTGGGCAGGGATGATTTGAAAGCGGTTTTTGATTCCACCTCTTTCCTCTTTTCTCCGGGCCTCTGCGTTTCGATCTGGCAGCATAAAAGCACCAGGCTCAGACTCAGCACAAGGGTAAATATCTCTGTCATTTCTCGCATTTGCTGACCCTCCATGCAGGTTATATTCCGGGATACCACCTGAGTGCATTTTCATAATAGATCTTTTTCAGCACGCTGGCCGGCAGGTCCAGGCCGCGGGCCAGGAAGCCCTCCCTGACCTCGGGTACTTCAAGCTCGTCCCCGGTGGCAAAATAGCGGTAATCCTGACGGTAAACCCTGTCAAACCGCTCGAGCTGCTCCTCCAGGCTCGAGCTGGTCCAGCCGACCAGGTTGTCAGTGCCGTAAAGCAGACGGTCCTGGTAGTTGAGAATAAAGTTCCTCACCTTCTCCCTGTCCTGCACCTGGAAATGGCAGATCCGGCCTGCCATGTCCACAGCGAAATTAGGGTATTTGTCCAGGCGCTTAGCCAATACATCGACATCATACTCCAGGCTTCCCAGGTGGCAGCCGACAAACCTGAGCCCGGGGTGCTTTTCCAGCATCCTGTCCCTGGAGTTCACCTGTTCCCAGTATCCCGGGATATCAGGGAGCAGGTATCCGTGATATTGAGGGTTCTTCCTGTAATAGGCGCGGTCGCCATCTGTTGTCATGGAATCCAGGGGCAGCCAGCAGCTGCGCGGTTCCCCGATATGTCCGATTAGGGTCTTGCCGCTGGCCTCGATATAGTCGAAAACCGGGTCGAACCTCGCATCGTCGATCATCACGAAGCTCGAATCCGGATCCTTGAGCACCATGCCGATATCTTTCCACACTTTGACAGCCACCGCTCCCCTGGCGAAACCATCCTCGATAACCTCAATAGTATTTTTTAGCCAGTCCCTGTCGCCCCAGTTGTCAAGGGTGAATGTAGTCGCCCAGGATAAGCGCTCCGGGTAGAGGGTGTGGAATTTTTCGGCCAGGCCGATCTGTTTCTGCAAGTCATCTCCGTTCAGCTCAAAAGTGCAGATATCGAGCCATTTCATGTTATGCCTGGCCAGGGCGGCTGCGAAAAGCTCCTCCCCGGTGTCGCCGAACTCCATGATATGGGCGTGGGCGTCGATTTTCGGCATTTTCTCGAGCTCTTCCACAGTCATCCTCTGCCCTTGTTCATTCGGAGCGGGCTGGGTCCCGGAATAACCGAAAGAACCAAGCGCCAGGCCCGTAAGGGCGAAAAGGCTCAAGATCCGGCCGCATGAAAGGAAACTAGGTATTTTGGAGCGCATATCTCTATCCCAGAAAAAGATGATAATTTTATACATAGCGACTTAAATAATTGCGTTTAAGCGCCGCCAGGATTCAGGGCAGGGGAGCGGCACGCACGAGAAAATGCCCGCTAAACTCGCAGTCCAGAGACGCTTCCGGTCCTCCGGCAAGTTCGCCCAGGGGCCGGTCATTGTTATCGTATTCAGTCAGGGTGTACCTGACACCGCTTTTCAGGCCCCGCAGGGGAGCTTTCCCGGCGTAGTTTTCGGCGAACATACCGTAATAGAGGGTGTCCCCTTTTGCCACTACATGGGTTTCAGGCACATCGTAAGCGATATCGTAAAGGTTGAGATATTCTCCCTCATAAAGGCGCAGGGCGCGATAGAGGCTGAACCATTTCTGCCAGTGCGAGCGAAGGCCCATGTATTTTTTCCAGTTCTTGATCACATCTCCCTCTTCCAGGGTGGTAAACTTGGTGCCGATCACTCCTCCCAGGGCCAGGGTGCTGGCGAAATCGCTGCCGCTTTCTCTCTTCACCTCGGGCCCTTTATACGGGCCTGTGGCGAGCTCCACGTGGTCCCCGTATGGGGCGGCTTTGCGGCCTAACAGGGCCTGGAACGTTTTTATCCGCGCGCGTACCTGGTCGCTCGAGACCGGGTCAGCCGTGACCTGCTGGTTGTAATGGGCCATGGTGAAAGGGTTTTGCGGGATTCCGCACTCGCAGATCTCCAGCACGCAGCCTGGCTTTATCGATTCTGCCTCGGCCTTGAGTGCGGCAAAGAACCGGGCCACTGCCTCGCAGGACTCTTCCGGGCGCTGGTGATGGTGGGCGGGGTTATAGCACGGGGCCACCATGTCCAGGCAGCTGCCGTCCATCTTGAAACCGTCGTAGTCCCAATCAGTCATGAAGCGCCGGACAAGGGCCCGCTGCTGCTCGACAACCCCCGGCAGGGCCGGGCAAAGCTGGAAAACGTTCCACCATGGTTCTCTCTTGGGCTTGCCCTCTTTGTCTAGAACTACCCACTCCGGGTGTTCTGCATAGAGCGGATCGTCCGGGGAGACATTCATCGGCACCCACCAGAGCTTGGCTTTCATTCCCGCGGCGTGGATCGAGTCGACAAGCGCCCGCATGTCCGTATCACCCCTGGGGAACTTTTTCTGGTCCAGGGGCCAGCAGCCGACCGAGCTCTGGTAACCGTCATCCATCACCACCCAGGGAACAGACAGGTTTTTCACTTCCGGCAGGGTGCGCAGGATATCGTCCGGAACCACCTTCCGCTCGAAGCCCCAGCTGCACCAGATCGGTTCGTAAGCATCCGCAGGCGGCGTCGAGAAGCGGAAACTACCCCTTTGCAGCAGCTCTCCATAGTTGCGCAAGGCCTGGAAGTAATCCCCGGAAAATGCGCCGATCATTACCGGCAGACCGGTAGCCCGCCCGGACTGGTCTGGCCGGAGAAATTCGCTCTGTTGCTCCAGGGCCAGCTCCACTGTTCCATCCTCCAGCACTTTCACCGGCAGGGCGGCCACCCGGAACACTGTGTCAATATGGGCCAGGGCCAGGCCGGCTTTCCGGGTCCAGAGGTAATCGAGCGGCAGGCCTCCGCTGTCGATTTGTTTCTCTCCGTGCTTGACTGTCCAGTTCGGAGCGTCATAGTCCGGAGTAAGCTTGATCTTGGTGTACCACTCCCCCCATTTGTAAACAGCGCCCTGGAAGAGGTAAAAGTCGTAAGGGGCGAGGGATTTTTCGCTCAGGTCCGCGCTGGCGGTCATCGCGTAAAACCTGGTACCCTGAATAGAGCTGAGGACCTTTTCGGTCAGGCCCTCGGCATCCGCACCAGCCAATACCACTCCAGGGCGGGATTCGTAAAGACACAGGCGGGCCTTGAGCACGACACCTTCAAAAGGAGTTTCTTTTTCTTTCAAGGCAAGAACAAGTCTAAGCCCCTGGCCAGGGCCAAATGGATCATCTTTTGGGCAGTCGAAGCGCTCAGAGCTTTTCAGCCCGAAAGGAAGCCTCCGGCCCGTGTTATCCACAAGCAGGAATGCCGCTTCCTGACCTGTGGCCAGGGGAACAATTCCTTCCGGCCTCTTGAAAGACACTGCCAGGCCGCCTGAGGGTGTGACCTCGATGCGGATCCGGCTGTCCTCGAGCACGGATTTGCCTTTTTGTCCGCCCGGACTGCAGCAGAGGATTAAGACAAGAACTGCTGTGGCAAAAGTTATGGAGTGGAGAATAATGGGTCGCTGCATGCTCGGATTCCCCTGTTGATAGAAGGTGAAATAGGTTTTTCAGAAAAAAAAGAAGGCTTTGAATATCTAAAAAAGCCTAGCCTGCAATTTAAAACAGAGTTGACGCTTTATCCATCCTTACAAGACAGCGGCTGATTTTTTTCTCTTCGCTCTAACGATTTTACAGGTCATGAGCAGGAAGGTCCCGGTCAATGTCATCGCGGCGCTGATAGCCAGATTGATCATTCTGCCCTTGAAAGGCAGATCGAGAAAGGCGAGAGACATGGCCGCTGCTCCCATGCCCACTGCGGTCCAGCCGGTGACCAAGAAACTGCCCACGTCAGTGGCCTCGCTGTCGCCTACTTCGTCAGGGGAGATGGGTCTGGCGAGCTTGTTGAAAAAAGCCTCCAGGCGTTTTTTGTACGCCCCGCGGGCCTTGATAAAAATACCGGGGATAAAATAGATCAAAGCGCTGATACTGCCCACATAAAGCACCTGCTGGGTAAAAGAAATTTCCCGGCCCAGGAGCAGGTAAAGGATGCCGATCGCCAGGCCGGTTCCAAAGGAGGCCAGCCCTGCCCACCAGGGCGTGGCCCGGTAAAAAAGACCGAAAATGATCGGTATGCCGGCCGGGACAATAAACACTCCGCTGATAGTCATCATCAGGAGAAACACTCCGCCTTTGACCTTGGCCTGGGCGATTGCGGCCATGATCACCAGCCCGCCCAGCACCAGAGTGACAATCCGGCCGACCAGGAGCAGTGTTTTGCCACTGGCGTTTTTCCAGAACATCTGCTTGATAATGTCCTCTGTAATCACGGCTGCGTAGACATTGAAATTGGAGCTGAGCGTGCTCATAGTAGCGGAAAGCATGGCCGCAAGCATGATCCCGATCGCCCCGTGCGGCAGGAACTTGAGGCAGAAAGCCACATAGGCGGCCTCCTGGGGCGCATTAAGGCCCGCGGTGATCGAGGACAGATCCAGATCGAGGATGCGGGTGAAAATAGGAGGCAGGAGCCAGATCGAGGGAGCCAGAAGGATCAGCACCATGGTGACCAGGGCCACCTTGCGTGCCTCTTTTTCATCCCTGACCGAGAAATACCGCTGGGCCGCGGCCCCGCTCGAATAGGCAAAAGACATCATCACCGCGTAGGCCAGCAGGTAGGCCCAGTCGAATTCCTGGGTCTGGATCCTCCAGAATCCTTCCGGGGCTCTGGTGACCAGGGAAGAGAACCCGCCTATCTCGAAGAGCCCCAGAAACAAGACTACCAGGGCGCAGGGAAAGAGCACCATGAACTGCAGGGTATCCGTGACCACCACAGCCCAGAGGCCCCCGATCAGGCAGTACACAGAGATCACCAGGCCGCAGACAATGATTGTGCTTTCGAGACCGGCTCCCACGGCCACTGAGATGAATTTCCCCAGGGCCAGAAGCATCACTCCCCCTTGCACGATAGCCATCCCGAGGTGCAGCCAGCTGTAGAACTGATTGGTTGAAATCCCGTAGCGCTCGGAAAGGTAAGACATGACAGTGTCCGCGCGCGAGCGGCGCCAAAGGGCGGCCAGGAACCAGACCGAAAAAATAATCACCAGGCCGTTGATTGTATACATCAGCAGTGCCACGCTCGGAGCCCGGTAGGCCAGGCCCGCGGCGCCGGTGAAAGTATAGACGCTGAAACTGGTCATAAAAAGCGATATGCCGGACAGCCACCACGGCATCTTGTTTCCGCTTTTGAAAAAGTCACTGTCGTTTTTGTTGAAAAACGACATCACCACCCCGACAGCCACCATCAGGAACATGTAAACAGCAACTACAGCGAGGTCCACTCTCGAGGCCAGTGCCATTATTGCTCCTTGCTCGTGAGGTGTTCGTTAAGGGCTGTTTAAAGATTAAGACTATAACAGAAAAACCGCCGCTTAATCAGAGAGCTGTGCCTGGATTTTGCGCAAAGCCATTCCGGTACGATTCAAATAAGGGTCCAGGGCCGGGGATAGAGGTCGAGATAGTGCACCGAGAGTTCCGGCCAGGTCTCAGCCACATAGTCAGCGTAGTTTTTCATGCCCCAGTTTTCCGTGCAGCCGTGCTCGACTGTGATTACAGCGGCGCCGCATTCGAGGAAACGCTCTCTCTGTTCCCAGTAGTACCACGACCCGTCATAATTGCCGATCAGGCAGTCGGCTCCCTTTTCTATCATTTCCATGCCTGGGGTATAGCAGCCCACGCCGATACAGGGACGCGAGATTCTCATTTCCGGCTCGCCCATTACTTGCACGCTATCCTGCCCGATTGGCCGGACCATGGACAGGACTTGTCCGGCGAAATCCCGCAGCGTTGTCTCCGGTATGGCGTATATTGCGCACCAGCGGTCTGCGGATTCAGCTACCAGCCCGGTCAGGCCTAATCCATTGGCCCAGCCGTCACGGATACCGATCCCCGGCCACCTGTCCCAGACATCATGGCAGCGCAGCACAACCAGGCCGGATTTTTCGAGCAGTCGGGTCTTGGCCAGTCCCTCCGTGGTATGACGGTATTTCTGCTCGGGCGCAGCGTGCTCCCAGAATGTTGGCTCGTGCGTGATAAACAGCTCACAGCCAAGCTCCACCGCCCTTTTCAGATCGTAGATAGTGGACATCCAGCCCACAGCCACTGTTTTTACCTGCCGCGATGGGTCTCCGGTCTTGACAGTGTCCACTGTCTTCCCGCGGTCCACCCAGGGCGACCGGGAAAGGAAATGCTCGTGGATCTCTTTTACAGTCGGCATACTTTCTCCTTTTTTACTGGAGTCAACCAGCCAGCTCGCTTCGGTTGTCATACACTTTTTGCGCGGCCTGCAAGAATAAATGAATGTTGCTTTCGGCAAGCAGAACCTCGTTCAGTATGACCATAATCCGCCTGTTGCCCATCTCTTCGGCAACCGGGCAGTGCACCTCGGCGTAGTCCATTTTGCCCTTGTAATGCCCGCAGGTGAGCGGACAGCCCTTGACGCCGAAACTCATGTTGCGAAAAGCGGGTAGCTGATAAACCGGAATACTGTTTCCCAGAAGCAGCTCCGCGCCCTCGGCTTTCATGGCTTCCATGTATCTTGCGCGCTCCACCCCATAAGTTTTTTCATCATAAAGCAGCACGTACATGTAATACCCTCTCCGGGTAATCCGCTCGTCCCTTTTGAGAGGTTCAAGCCCCGGGATACTTTCCAGGCCCCGGGCTAAGATGGCGGCGTTTTTCATCCGGGTTTCAGTCTGGCCCTGGAGCTTTTTGAGCTGGGTCCTCAAAATCGATCCCTGGAACTCATTCATCCTGTAGTTCGGCCCCACTGAGGTGTGCTCGTACTTGCCGCTTCCGAGGACACGGCCGATATGGTGGTAAGCATAGGCCCTGTTATAAAGCTCCCCGGAATTCGTGACCACAGCTCCGCCCTCCCCGCAGGTGAGAGTTTTCGACTGCTGGAAGCTGAATGTCCCGATATCTCCCAGACAGCCGACCTTTTTCCCCCGCCACTCCGAACCGTGCGCCTGGGCGCAGTCCTCGACCACCTTGAGCCCGTGCGCGGCAGCGAGACCCAGGATGGTATCCATGTCCACAGGGTAACCCCCGTAGTGGACCACCACTATGGCCTTTGTGCGCGGGGTGATCTTTCTCTCGACATCCGCGGGGTCGATCTGGCAGGTGTCTTCGAGGATGTCGGCAAAAACCGGGATGCCCTGGACAAGAAGGACAGCCGAGGCCGAGGCGATAAAAGTTATGCCCGGCACGATCACTTCATCCCCGGCCTCGATCCCGCAAGACCGCAGGGCCACCTCGAGCGCCACAGTGCCGTTGTTGACCCCCAGCACGTACCTGGCGTCATGGTACAGGCCGAACTCTTTTTCGAAATTTTCGACTTCATGGCCGTCAAAGCGCCACCAGGCTCCGCTCTCGGCGACCCGCTTCACCCCCTCGATATCGTCTTCGGTAACAATGGGCCATTTCATTTCGTATCCGGTTTCGGATACAGGTCTTCCACCACAGAGGGCCAGTTCCGGCATAGTTAACTCCGATCTACTACAGGGAGTATTAAATAGTTTCCATTTATATTGTTTTTATCTGCTCTAGCCTGGGATGATAAAGCCATCCCGGGTGAAACAAGAGGCAATAAGAAGCCCTGAAGTGCGAGGACCCTGTTTCTGGAGCGTGTAGAAGACAAGTAATTTCCATCATCGCCATACTGGATGTACAACGTCCAGGCATGCCTTTGCGCAGCTTTACCGCGCCAGGCGAGCTTGGCGAAGCGGAGTAAAAGACTAAAGTGCCAGGATTAACTTTTGTTTCTTTTGGTTACAAAAGAAATGGTTTTGCTTCTTTTGCCACCAAAAGAAGAATAAAAATTTCCTTTACGGAT
>DATKXY010000206.1:0-16167 GCA_035528795.1 archaeon
CCCCCAATATGGACAGGATTGCCCGCGAAGGGGCTCTTTTCACCAACGCTTTTGTCACCAACTCGCTTTGCGGCCCGAGCCGGGCCACCTGCCTGACAGGTAAATATTCCCATAATACCGGAGTCAGGGTCAACGAGGGGACTTTCCCAGCCGACCAGGTCACTTTTCTCGAACGGGCGAGGGATTACGGCTACCTGAGCGCCTTTGTCGGCAAATGGCACAACAAGCGCTGGGGCAGAGACCGCAGGTTCGACTACTATTTCGGCTTCCGCGGGCAGGGACAGTATCACGATCCGGTGATCCAGGAGAACCAGGGGGAAGAGAAGGTTTACCAGGGCTGGGTCGAGGATATTCTGGCCGACAAAACGATCGATTTTATTAAAAGGGCCAGGCAGGAAAACAAGCCGTTCATGGTTTGTCATTGGTTCAAGACCCCGCACCAGGGCTGCCTGCCCGCAGAACGCCACAAGGAGCTTTTCAAGGACATGATCTATCCCAAACCGCGGACTTTTAACACCGACTACAAGGGTAAACCGAGGGCGGTGCGGGAAGCAGACATGAAGATCGGCGGCACCGGCCCCACCTCTTACGTGCAGGACTGGAACGAGTTCATACGCAACTATTACCGGGTTCTGGTGGGAGTGGATGAAAATGTGGGACGGATTCTCGATACGCTTGATGAGCTCGGGCTGGCAGAGAACACTTTGGTCATCTTTACCTCGGACAACGGTTATTTCCTGGGAGAACACAGGTTTTTCGACAAAAGACTGATGTACGAGCCATCACTGCGTCTCCCCTTGCTGATCCGCTATCCGAAAAAGGTAAAGGCCGGGACTGTGATCGATCAGTTCGCCCTGAATATTGATTATGCGCCGACAATCATGGATTACGCCGGCATTCCGGTTCCAGCGGATGTCGACGGCAAAAGCTTGCGGCCGCTCCTGGAGGGCATGCCGGTCCAGTGGCGGGAGGACTTCCTTTATGAGTACTACGCCTATCCGGACTGGCACTATGTCAGGCCGAACAAGGGTGTCCGCACCAGGAAGTGGAAATATATCCACTATTACGATTTTCCCAAACATGAATATGAGCTCTATGACCTGGAGAGCGACCCGGATGAGGTAAACAACCTGATCGATGATCCCCGATATGCAGAGATGGTTGAAAAGTTGCGCCAGCGCCTTATCGAGCTGCGGGAAGAAACCGGTGACCCAGACCTTAAATTTGAATAATATTGCGGTCGATTAAAGGAAAAAGAAATTATAAATATATATTTTGAAACCTTTGAAAAATGTTATCATTTTACTAGAAGAGTATTTTTTACTTTTTATAATGCTATAAAAATCAATGAGTTATTGTAGGGGCGGTTCGAGAACCGCCCTTATCAGATCGAATATTATCCTTACCTGGGATTTTTTCAAGGGTCTCATTTTTATATATTATAATTAGCATATTAGTTAATACAGGGGGTATTAAATCGTTTCCATTTGTATTATTGTTTATATGCTTCAGCCTTGGTTATTCGTAAAAGTCAAGTAAGCAGGAATGATTTACCAGGTGTCAATTTTTAAATTTTAGGCGCCGGCGGCTCACTTTATGTAACTACGATTGAAATATTCCAAGAGAAAAACTTTTACAACTGCCGAAAAAAGGTTTCAGTGCAACTACCTAGGATGGTAGATCATCCCAAGTGAAACCAGGCCATAAGAAGCCCTGAAGTCCGGGAACCCTGTTTCTGGAGCGTGTAGAAGACAAGTAATTTCCATCATCGCCATATTAGATGTACACCGCCCAGGGCAGGCCTTTGCGCAGGCTTCCTGCGCACCAGGCGAGCTTGGCGAAGCGGAGTAAAAGACTAAAGAGCGAGGATTAACTTTTGTTTCTTTTGGTTACAAAAGAAATGGTTTTGCTTCTTTTGCCACCAAAAGAAGAAAAGAAATTTCCTTTACGGATAGATGAAAACAATTTTATGACATGAATAGTAATCCAGGGGGGTAAGGTGTCCGGAAAAAAACTCGGGATCTTTATCCTGTGCTGCTCGGGAGCCTGGGTCCATTCGGTCCTGGCCCAGGGAGCCACGCTGCGCTTGAATTATGCGGACCTGAGAGGATACCGCGCGCTCCGGCCTGCAAGGTTTGAAATAGCCAATATCGGCCGGGTGAAGTACGGGAAAACACTCGATAGGCTTAATTACCTGGGGGAATTCGTGAACAGGTACGGTGAAAATCCGGACAGCCTTCCGCCAAAGCTGGGCATTGATGGCAGCCTGCAAGCCCGTGCAAAAACACGTCTCTCCGCCGCTGCGATCCCCGGAAAGCTTCGTCTGACAGTGGCTTGCCAGGAGCCTGAACCGGAGAGGATGGCCAGTGAATTTGACGGTTACTACCCGGATGACCGTGTTGAGATTCTGCTCGATCTGAATCACGACCACCAAACTTTTTTCCTGATCTCGGTTCTCCCCACAGGCCAAAGCAGGATAGAAGGTTTCGAGGTGCGCGAGAATCACCTGAGCTGGGACAGAAATTTCAAAGCTTTAGACCAGCCGCTTGAGGTTAAATCGCAAACCACACATGACAGCGCAGGCTGGACTTTGACTGCCGATATTGATCTGTCGGGTGCTCCCGGGGCCGTACATCCCTGGATGGCGGTTGGTTTCAATGCGGCGCGCTACCGCGGGGTCAATGGAGAAGAGATTACCATGTGGTGCCCGGATTCGAACAAGGTCCGGGCGCCTCTCTATTTCGGCGATCTCTACCTGGGAGAGCCGCCGCTGGTTGTCTCTTCCGTGGACCTGGGAATGGTCTGCTGGGGTGAGAACCAGGGAGTGCTGAGATCGCAAGGCGCGCGAACAGAAGTGTCTCTTGGGGTGACGAGCCGCAATTATCGAGAGATTTACAATCAGGAAACTTTTGTATTCAAAAATGGAATATGCAATTTAATATACAAAATTGATCCCCATGAGCTGATGCGGAGCAATCTCGCTCTCTCCTTAGACAACATGCCCTGGGGCAGCTATGAGTTCGGCTGGAAGGGAGGACTGCTGCTGACCCACCGCCCGGGCATGAGAGGCAATGCCGGAAAGCCGGGGGCCGGCGAAAATGACTACTACTGGAAGTTCTGCCGCTGCCTTCTGGCCCGCCTGCCTGTTCTTTCACGCTCGGATGACGGGCTTTCGCTGGTCGGCGAGAGTATCCGGGTCGATCTGCGCGCGAATGATGCGCTGAGCGCTCTGGCTTCCATTCTGAGTGAGCGATTCGAGACCGATGAGGAGAGGCTGGCCGGGGCTGCCCTGCTGCTCTGCCAGGAAGGAGTGATGGTTAGTTCGCGGACCGGTGAGCTGCTCTCTCATCCGCTCGGAGGGCTTGGCATCCTGCGCGTGGGCGCGGCTTTCTGCAACTCGTATGCCGAGCTTTTACGGGATCTGGTCAACCTCATGCGGGATTCATCAGGACAACCTTTCAAGGCCTGCGTGGTGAATTACAAGGACGGGCCGGTAAATACCTTCGGCTGGCCGCACCACTGGGTGGCAGGCGTGGCTTACAGGGGAGGCATAACTCTGCTTGATGCCGAGCTCGGCGTCTTTTTCGTAAATCCGAAAACCGGGCGGCTGGCTACACTCCAGGAGCTGCTCCGGAATCCCGAGCTTGCGGAATATACCTCGCACGGCCTTTCGGAATATTTTCGCAACAGGAAGTCAGAAGATTTCTGGGTCAGAGAGGCGGGCGACCTCTGGGGTGTAAGGTAGCCTGAGGACATAAGGCCAACCTGCACCGGGCAAAGAGGCTTCTTCCAGCCCTGAAATCTTTTAATGTAATAATAACCGGCTGGATCTTCCGGCTGGAAAGTGATGATCAATATTTCTTTTTCTCACTCCTGGGGGGCGTTATGCGATGCAGTCTCTTGTTTGTCTTTATTCTCCTGTTTTCACTTTTCTTTTCCTGCCGGGAGGCGCAAAAACCGCTCGATATTCCGCCCAACACCTGGACGAAAATAGTGCGGGATGAATCGGGCGCCCGAAGGCACAGCTCATTCCGCTATGTCGAGGACGGAGGTTATTTTCTGCTCTGGGGATTTATGGGATTTATAACCGAGTATTACGGAAATCCCGAGACCCCTTTTGCTGAAAACACAGAGTACGACATAGTGATTTTCGACCCTGAAACAGGCCGCTGGAGCAATCAGCTTCCATTTGAAAAAGAGGAGGAATGGAGCCGGGAGCTGCCGCCGATGCATCTCTGTTCTTACTACCAGGGGATCACTACCGGGAGCTACCGGCCGCAGCTAAAAGAGCGCGAGGGAGTCCTGCGGCCGGACCTGAATATTGTTTTCGACCAGGTGGCCTATGACAGCAAGCGCTCCCGTATGGTCTATTTTACCGGCGGCAGAACTTTCGCCTATGACATGAAAAGTCGCGCCTGGTCCGATCTCAGCCCGCCGGATAGCCCGCCCCCGGTCATGGGAGGCTCGCTCTGCTATGACCCGTTCAACGATTGCCTGGTTCTGGCAGGCGGGGGACACGTGGCGGAACCCGGCCCTGATGGAGGGCTTGTGGGTTATACCGGAACGTGGGTCTACAGTTGTGACTATGGCAGGTGGCGTCCGCTGGAGAGTGAAACCGCACCCCCGCCGCGGATGGCGAGCCGGCTGGTCTGCGATACGAAAAACGAATGCCTGGTCATTTTCGGCGGGGACGCACAGAGCCATTATCTGGCGGATACCTGGATTTACGACTGCCGCACCAGAGAATGGCGCCTTTCCAAGGCCCCAGGCTCGCCTCCGGCGCGGGCCGGTCATTTCACGGTTTACGATCCGGGCACGGGCTGGGTGATTATCGGCGGGGGCTACAACCGCGAGGACCTCACCGATATGTGGGCCTATGATGTCTCTGGAGACGTGTGGTTAAAGCTTAAAGGCGGGGTGCCGGCAGGCTGGTATGTAACTGCGGATATTATGTCGGATCAGGGGCTGATCGTTCTGACCACCTCGACCAAGCCGGAAGATGATACTATGGGCTGCAACGAGATCTACCCGGTGCGGACCACTTATGCATTCAAGCTAAAAAAGAAGGGCCTGGTGGACCAGGAAGCCGTGCCTGAGCCCCAGGAAAAGATACTCAAGCGTCCGCTCGAGGAGGCTACTGCCGGCACTGAGCCGGACCCTGAGCGCCGGAAAGCCCAGTCGGATCGCCTGAAAAGCATGCCGGACAACCAGTGGGTCCTGCTTTCCGACCCCGGTCGTGTCGCTCCTCTGCGAACCTGGGGTTCCTGTTCTTTTGTTACGGATAAGGGGAGGATAGTCTACTGGGGCGGCGGCCACTGCGGCTACGGCGGCAATGACTACGATTTCTACGATGTGGAGGAAAACACCTGGATCACGAGCCCCCTAGTCCCCGATTACCCCGAAAGGGCCTGGGACAAGGGAGTTAATCCTGCCGGAGTCACTTTCCACGGGGCCCCCTGGATCCGTCACGGCCGGAAGGTTTACGCATATGATCCGGTGAGTAAAAAAATTATCAATACCAAAAACGTAGTCCTCACCGCAGGTTACGAGCCGGCGCCTCTGCGCGATTGCGAGCCGCGCCAGCCACAGTTCGGAGTGAAAGAGAATTACCGGAGCTCAAGCTATGCCAAATGGGTCACCTGGGCTTTCGACCCGCAGAATGAGCGGTGGGAGATGATCTGCACGGGCGTGCCGGGGCTTGATTTAACTGTCACCACTCCCCGCGGGGTAATGGCCGTGGACTATAACTGGGGAGCGCTTTACAATAAGGACAGGCCTGATAATGTCACTTTCGAGGGCCAGACAGTGGTGGAGAATGCGGTTTTCCTGCTCGATGTGGCCGGGCGTTCGTGGAAGAAACTCTCCGGAGAGGGGCCCTGGCCCCAGAACCTGTACGAGCTGACAGCCCTGGCTTACGATTCCAGGCGGGATCAGTTGATCTTGCACGGCGGAGGAACCGAGCGGAATGAACTCTGGACTTTCGATTTTAAAACGGCCCGCTGGCGCAATATGAAGCCTGCGGTTGCTGTGACTGGAGAGAGCGAGCCTCCGGAGTGCAGAAGAGAGGGAATGTATATTCCCGGCGAGGATATATTTTTCACCTGCAGTTATCCCCCTGGCACGGATAAGGCTAGTGTTTATGTTTACTGTCCGGGTGAGAACACCTGGCACAGGGTGAATATCCCGCCACCTCCAGGCAGAGATATGAGAGATATCGTGGCCCAGAACCGTGCCATGACCTATGATCCCAGGCACAATCTGATTCTCATGGTATTGGGCGATCATCAGGGCGATCTGACAGCAGCGGTGGTCTATGCCCTGCGCTACAGCCACAGGAAGGCATCTCTAATGAAATAGAGATAGCAGACTCGAGGTTAAAAAAATTAGTTTGCCAGGCCTAAAAAGAGGGGAAATGGGCCTCCCCCTTTGGAAAAGGGGGACACCAGGGGGATTCCTTGAGGTATAGAATAAAAAAATACCTCAATGGTATCTCAGATTAACGCCAAGCTATCAGCCACCAGGGGCGGTTCGCGAGAACCGCCCCTAATTTGAATTTTTTCAAAGCTCTCTCTTATTAATCCCGGAAAATTCATAAAAATTTTCCAATCCTGTTTTTCGTAGGGGCGCACCCGTGTGTGCGCCCGATTACCATCGAAAAATTACCGAACGACGGGCGGACACACGGGTCCGCCGCTACGAGTTTTGCGGTAATTTGTGAATAATGCGTATTAATCTAATCTTTTCTTTCAAATACCGCCTCTCCGCCTACAATGGTCATCTTCACCGTGATATCCTTGATCTCATCCTCCGGGCAGGTGAGGAAATCCTGCTCCAACACCACCAGGTCAGCAAGCTTTCCGGGCTCGATGGACCCTTTGATATTCTCCTCGAAAGAGGCGTAGGCATTGTTTATCGTATAACAGCGCAGGGCCTGTTCTCTAGAGATCGCTTCTTCGGGCATGATCACAGTGCCCCGCTCGGTCTTGCGGGTAACCATACTGTACATGGCGAGCCAGGGATTATAGGGATTGATCGATTCCTTGTCATCCGTGATAACCATGTGATCCGATCCGGCGCTCACCACCACCCCGGCCTCGATCAGCGAGCGGTAAGGCTGGAAAGTGCGGATTCTTTCTCGGCCCAGGATATAGAGCATGGCATCCGCATCCTTATAGAACCAGGCAGGCTGCATGTCGGCAATAATGTCGAGTTTTCGCATGCGGGAGACAGCTTCCGGGGTAAAAAAGTTTCCGTGGATAATCGAGAAGCGTAAGGGCTTGATGTCGAGGATTTGGTTCACTTTTTCATAAGCGTCAAGCATCAGGTCCACCCCGCCGCCCCCGGTACAGTGGGCGGTCATTTTCCAGCCTTTCTCAGCGCCAGCCTGGACCAGTTTGGCAAGCTCATCCGAGGTCATCCGGACTAAGCCCCGGTAGCCGGGGTCTACCACGCCGAAAATCTCCCGGGCTTTCAGGCCCCAGGGCTCGCGGAGGAAAGCGGTACCGGTCAGGATACCGCCGTCGACCGAGGTCTTGAGCGCGCCGATCCTGATCCACTTATCCCCTGATCCGGTAGAGCTTCCCAGAGCGGCGACAGCCTGGCGGATCTCCTCCAGCGGCCGGTCTTTAAAGGAGAAACGAGCGTAAATATTCAGAAATGCGCGAACAGTCAGCATCCCGTTTTCTTTCATGTAGCGGTAAAGCAGGGTGTCTCCTTTGGAGAGACCCCCGGAAGTAACGCCCGTAAAACCGACCTGGTTATACAACTTGAACATTTTCTCGAGGGCTTGTGCCTGCTCGGGGATTGTATACTCCTTGGGTGGGGGAAGCTTGAGCAGCCCGAAAGCCGTAAATTGCAGCTTTCCATTGAGCCTGCCTGTGGATGAGTCTCTGAGCAGTCCGGGATGCCGGTTTTCTTCCGTGATGCCGCTTGAGCGCATGGCCGCAGTGTTGATACTGCCTCCATAGGAGCCATTCAAGAAGACCGGGTGTTCAGGGGCCACTGAGTCGAGTTCTGAAAGAGCAGGAGGGCGTAGCTCAGCGAGACGGGTAGCGAAAATTTTGGGATGAATGATCCATTCTCCGGCAGGTTTGAGCTCCGCCTGCTCTTTGATCCATTTAAGAACCTCATCCACTGTGCGAGGATTGGGAAGAGGACTCTCGAGCTCGCTCAGCGAGGCTCTCTCGGGATGCGCGTGGGCCTCGATAAGGCCTGGAACCACCGTGCGGCCCTCGAGGTCCACTTTGCGGGTATTGGGTCCGGCCAGAATGAGGATTTCTTTGTCTGTCCCCACAGCCAGAAAACGGTCTCCCTTGATGGCTGCTGCCTGGGCGATTGAAAAAGCGCTGTTCACAGTGATAATTTTACCGTTGAAAAAAATCGAGTCCGCTTGCGGTTTTGCGCCCTTATCACCCGCACAGCCGGCTGAAAGGCAAAGAACTGAAACTGAAAATATTAGAAGATTGGGAAGGCTCGAAATTTTCAGCTTGCTGCAAATTGTTTTTATAGTCAGGCCGTATTCTTTCATTTGTTAAAGCTCCTCTGGAGGTTTCAACCGTAAAGCTAGCCAAAAATATTTGAAATTTATTTTATCTAACCACTAAGCAACATAGTTACTTAGTGTCTTTTTGGTTAAAAATGTAAGAGATATTCTCTTAAGGCGAATTTGTAAGAATCTACGCCTCTTCCGGGACTTCGCCTGGAAGAGGTGGCCCCATCGGGCCAGTAACAGCGGTTATCTCAAGTGTACAGGCACAAAGTGGCAAAGGCACAAAGTTTTAAAGACATTTTGTCCCAGAGTTTTCATGTTGAAATTCTCACGGCTGTCGAAAATCCATGGAACGATGATAATAACGGGATTTTCAGGCAACCAAGATACCGCTTTAAGCCTGCTGAAATTTGCCGTGAACTTCAATTGCCATAAATCCCATCAGGGCCAGACGGATGTGTCAGCTCATTATTGAAATATTATTCCCTGTACAGGGCACAGAAACAGGTGTGTCTTTACCCTGAATCCGGGAGAGGATTTTTGCGCTAATACCGGTAGAGAAATGCTTTCTTTTTACTTTGTGCCTGTGTGCCTTTGCCCCTTTGAGCCTGTCTCGACAGATACGAATCAGTTATGATGGAACCAGGCGACATCCACAATTTGTTGTCGATGTGGATAAACTAAGCGCCTAAATACAAGGCATACTATTTTTCAAAAACCACTTCCCCGCCGACCAATGTGGTTTTGACTTCAATATCCTTGATCTCATCATCCGGGCAGGTCAGAAAATCGGTCTCGAGCACCACCATGTCGGCAAGTTTCCCAGGTTCGATGGAGCCTTTAATATTCTCCTCGAAAGAGGCATAGGCATTGTTGACCGTATAGCAGCGCAGGGCCTCCTCCCGGCTGACCGCTTCCTCCGGTATGATCACTGTGCCGCGCTCTGTGGTGCGGGTGACCATGGTCCACATGGCAAGCCACGGGCTGTAAGGATTGATCGAGTTCTTATCATCCAGGATAACCATGTGGTCCGATCCGGCGCTCACTATCACACCGGCCTTGATCAGTGATTTATAAGGATGGAAAGTACGAATTCTTTTTTCACCCAGGATGTACAGCATGGCGTCTGCGTCCTTGTAGAACCAGGCTGGCTGCATGTCGGCAATAATGTCGAGTTTTCGCATGCGGGAGATGGCTTCCGGGGTGAAAAAGTTTCCGTGGATGATCGAGAAGCGCAGGGGACGGATATCTGACTTTTCGTTTACTTTTTCATAAGCATCCAGCATCAGGTCCACCCCGCCTCCGCCTGTAGAGTGGGCGGTCATTTTCCAGCCGGCTTCGGCTCCTGCCTGAACAAGCCTGGCAAACTGGTCTGCGGTGCACCTGGCTATCCCCCGGTACTCAGGATCCACAACTCCGAAAATCTCCCTGGCTTTCGAGCCCCAGGGCTCGCGCAGGAAAGCGGTTCCGGTCAGAATCCCGCCGTCAATAAAGGTCTTGAGGGGGCCGGTTCTGATCCATTCATCCCCATGCCCGGTTGCCGGGCCCAAAGCTTCCACAGTTTTCTTGATTTCTTCGTCAGACATGTCCTTAAAGGGGAAATCGGCATGGATGTTGAGATAAATGCGCATATTCAACATCCGGTTCTCTCGCATATAGCGGTAGAGCTCGATTTCTGCCGGGGAGGCCAGGCCGGAGTTGGCGCTGGTAAAGCCGACCTGGTGGTAGAGGTCAAACATCTTTTTCAAGGCCTGGGCGCGCTCGGCAATGGAATATTCCTTTTGCCGGGGAAGTTTTAACAGGTCGAAAGCCGTAAAGCGCAAGCTTCCATTGAGTTTCCCGGTAGCCTTGTCCCTGAGGAGTCCCGGATTTTGAGTCTGTTCGGTAATCCCGCTCGCCCGCATGGCCGCGGAGTTGATCACCCCACCAAAAGAACCATCAAGAAACACAGGGTTTTTGGGGGCGACCGAGTCGAGCTCCTCGAGAGTCGGCGGGTGCAGCTCGAGGAGACGGGTGTAGAACAGTTTCGGGTGTATTACCCATTCCCCTTCAGACTTAAGCTCAGCCTGTTGCCTGATCCAGTCTAAAAGCTCACCTAAAGAGCGCGGATTGGGCAGCGGCTCCTCGAGCTCGCTCAGAGAGGCTGATTCCGGGTGGCCGTGGGCCTCGATAAGACCGGGAATGACCGTGCGCCCTTCGAGATCTATTTTGCGGGTCTGAGGACCGCTTAGAGCTAAAATCTCCTTGTCCGTGCCCAGGGCCAGGAAACGGTCACCCTTGACTGCCACAGCCTGAGCGATTGTGAAAGCGCTGTCAACAGTGATTATTTTTCCGTTAAAATAGATCGAGTCTGCGCGAGGTTTCGCTGCTCGATCAGTTGAACAGCTATTCAAGAGGCAGAGAAGAGAAAACAGAAAGATCGAGAGCAGTCGCCATTTCAGTCCGGTGGAGTTGGTTTTTCCAGACATTTGGCCGCATCCTTGCATTTAGAGTGATAAAGAAGAATAAAATCCTGTTTGTTACAGGGATAAATTTTTTTATTACGGGATTGATAAGTCCATTATCACGGTGCTGATTTTATTTGCCGGTTCATTCATGGAGCAGGTGAGCGGCGTGATTGATAAAAAGAATATAACCGGTTTATGATTAAAGGATTAGCTCGTGCTCAAACAGGCGCTGAATGGGGCGGGGCCGGCAGCTTTTTTGCAATAGCACCAAGGGCGGATATTGTTGAAGCGTTTGCCTGAAGCAAAAAAGATGCCGGCCCCGCCCCGGCCCGGGAAAGCTTGATTTTTATCTCCCCGCTAAACTGGCTTTTGGGCCATTTCATCCCAGGCGATCTTAATGCGTATGAAAAACAGCATTCCGGCTTGGTAGACTTTTGTTATGACTGTCCCGGCAAACCGGGATTAATTAGATGGTTAAGCGAAATGAAGAGGGCTCAGTCCTTGAGGACCGAACACTCTTCCCATGTCAGGTATAAAGGTACTGTTACGGCTTTAAAGTAAAAGGAGACAAGGAAAAAAATCAGCCGAGGTTAATCAGATCGGCGATTTTCATCCGCTCTTTCCTTTCGATACTGGTGTAGGCAGAGATACCGATACCAGAGCTCAGGATACCGGCTCTCAGGCCGGCCCGCTGGCCGAGCGGGTCCTGTTGGTCCGGTCTGAACAGCATGTCCTTGATCCGCCTGTCCGCTCCTCCGTGTTCGAAAAATTCATCGGCCTGGACATCGAGCGGGATTACCACCGAGTCCTTGAAATTCCGGGTCAGGCGGAGTTCGGAAGAATGGGGCACTTCCCACGGCTGACTGTTGTAGTTGCGCAGCTCGATCCGGCCGTTGCTGCCGTTGAAAACAATGAACTGTCCCTCGTAAGGCACCGTAGCGTTCAGAGTGTAGGTGACCTGAACTTTGTTGCTGTATTTTATCTGGACACTCATTGTATCGTAGATATTGATTTCGCGGCGATAGAGACATCCGTCGCGATAGTAGCCGTCCTCGGATTCGCAACCCACATAAAGCTCCATGAAGCTCTTATCTTTAGTAATGTCATAGTAAAGCTCGCATTTGTTTTTGTGGACGCAAAGCCTGCAGTTGGCGTGGCGGAAAGGACCGTTTTTGCCGTATTTATTCAGCGCCCCGTAAGCCATGACCTCGACCGGATCGGCATCGATCCACCAGTTCAGTTCGTCGAAATGGTGCGAGGACTTGTGGCACAGCAGCGTGCCCGAGCATTCTTTCAAGCCGTGCCACCGGCGAAAGTAAGAAGCGCCGTGATCGAGGTCGAGGAATTCATCATAATAAACAGAATAAATGTCACCTATCTCTTTGGCGAGCAGAACCTCTTTCAGCTTCATGGAGCTTTTCTCGTAGCGGGCGTTGAAAGTGACATCAAGCTTGCGGCCTGTCCTCTTGCAGGTGTCGATAATCGCCTGGGCCTGCTCGGCTTCGGTGCAGAGCGGTTTCTCGCTGAGCACATTGCAGCCCAGTTCCATGGCCCGGGTCACGTAGTAAGCATGATAAGCGTCCACTGTGGTGACTATTACACTCTCAGGCTTGATCGTGCGAATCATCTGGTCGAAATCGGTGAAGGTCGGTATATTGGCCTTTATCCAGGAACGCGCCACCTCCACCCTTTTGGGATTGATATCGCAAAGGCCCACTATTTCCACTAAATCCCTGCAGTCCCTTTTGAGGTTCATTCCCCAGGTGGTGCTACCCCGGATCCCGGTACCCACTAGCGCCACTCGCAGCTTTTTATCCGCTGGCGCCGCCAATGCGGAAAGCGGCCTGGAGAGCATCATGGCTCCCAGCGTGAAAGCCGAAGCGGAAGAATTTTTAAGAAATTCTCTCCGGGATATTTGGCCAGGGTGTTTTTTCATGAAGGACCTCCTTAATGCAGGGTTTTATAAGGAAAGAATCCGGATTTTTTTCAAATGTCAGTGCCGGTAATTTTTTCGTAGAGCATGATCGCAAGTTACATCTGAAAAAAGACAGGAAAGGAATCCTTGCCTGGAGAAAAAATTAACATCAGCCCTGTAAGGAAACCTGGGATGAATAGAATAATCTCGAATCCGGTCTGAAATATTTAATCAGAAAATAATTATGTCAAGAGATAACAAGGCTGATCGGTGATTTAAACTATATTATTCAATGCATTAAGACCGGCTTAGTTTAGAGCGCAACAGAAACGTGGATCAGGGTCGAAGATATTTAAAGATTGGCGGAAGACACTCGGTGACAAGAATGCTTGATCTTTAACTAATCTTTGTATAATTTACTAAACATTATTTATTGCAGGATTTTCGTCTTTATTGCCTGTGATCTGGTTTTACCTTGGTTTACCCTAATACCCGAGCTTGAAAAGTTTTTCCAGGAGGTAAGATGAAAAGAAGAACATATCTATTCATTCTGGCTGGAATGGCCGTTCTCTGTTCCGGACTGCACGGTATGTCGAGATTTGAGCGCAGCGCTTCGGAAAGACAGGAGATGGCCCGGAATATTGTCTGGTTCAGCCATGAGCCGCTGGCTTTCGGGCTGCGCCGGGGAGGCTTGGGAGAAGACTGGCCTGAAAGGTATGAACGCCAGCATTCACCGGAGAATATAAAACTGATTGCCAGGCTGGGGGCGCGCTACGGGAGGCTTCACTTTTACAAAGGTTTCGGGCTTGAATTCGAGATGCCGGAGATCAGAAAGTCGATGCAGGCAGCTGAAATCATGCATGCCAATGGGATGAAAGTGAGCCTTTATGTCGGCGGGACAATGTTTATCGAGACTTTCTACCGGGAGAATCCAGAGGCTGAATCATGGGAGCAGCGCGATCAGTACGAGCGCCCGGTGCCTTATCTGGTGGGGACCCAGACCTTCCGTCATATGCCCTGCCCGAATGAGCCTGCCTACCGTAGCTACATTAAGAAAGTGCTCAAGGTCGGTATCGACTCGCTTAAAGCAGACCAGTTTTTCTTCGACAACTACTTCTTGCGCGCCGAGCCGAAATCCTGCAGGTGTCCTCGCTGCCAGAAGGCTTTCAAGGAGTTCCTCAAGCGCAGGTATCCAACGCAGGAGGAGGTTTTCGCCCGGTTTGGGTACCCGAGTGTAGATTATATCAAGATTAACGAGTGGGATGAGTTCAACCGGCCCGAGGATGTGACCACAGTGGATGACCCCGTGCTGCAGGAGTGGGTCAGGTTCCGCTGCGAAACCCTGGCCGACCAGTGCAGTGAGTTCTATGACTTTATCAAAGGCATTAACCCGGCTATTTCTGTGGGCTTCAACCTGAAAGGCCTTTACAGTTTGAACCGTATCTGGTACAATGCCGTTTACCACCCGCTTTTCGCCGGCCACTGCGATTTTTTCTGTTTTGATATCGATGGAATGAATCCGGGTCTCGATCCCCAAACCGGAGCTCTTGTCAGCGAGATCCGCTCTTATAAAATGGGGCGGAGGCTCGATATGGCCTGCTCGGATGGTGACCCGGGGATCGAGCTCGCCGAGCAGATGGCTTTCAATAACCTGAAATACGTGCCCGGATTCGGCTACCAATCTACCGGTTACAATCATTACATTGAACGGATTTCTTCGCCATTGGCCGAATTTTTCCGCGAATACGGCGAGCGCTACTATACCGAGACCGATAATGTCGCCGACTGTGCGGTCTTGCGCAGTTGGCCCTCGATGGCCTACAGTGTCTATGAAACCTGGATCCCCACAGTGCTCGCAGAACAGGTGCTCATCCAGCACAAAATTCCTTTCGATATAATTTTCGATGAGCAAATTGAAACTCTTGGCCGCTATGGGGCAGTGATCCTGCCGGGTCAGGAAAGCCTTTCCCGGGAGGCTCTGGACCGCCTGGTGCGCTTCGTGCGCGAGGGCGGCACCCTGGTTTTTACAGGCAATACAGCGGATTATAACGAGTGGCGCCAGCGACGGGCAGGCAATCCCCTGCTTTCTCTGATGGGTTTTCAAAGCCAGCCTACAGTTAAGTCAGTGCGGAGCCTTGGGAAAGGGAAACTGGTTTATATCCCGGAAATAGTGCCCGGGATGAAGATCACACCCAGCGGCAGATGGGCTTTACCGAGCTCCCAATGGGTTCTGCCTGAAAATCATGAGGAGCTCTGCCAGGCAATCCTGGACCACCTTCCGCAGGGGCCTTCGCTGATTACGGAGGCTCCGCTGACAACTGCAGCCGAGCTCCTGAACCGGAAAAAAAGCAGGGAGACAATCGTCCACTTTGTAAATTACGATGCAGACAAAAAACTCGCTCCTTTCCGGGTGGAGCTAAAGAAGCAATTGGGGAACAGGGTAAGTTCGGTGGCCTTTTTTTCCCCGCAGCTTGATAAACCCGAAAATCTTGAGTTCACTGAAGATGGCGGGAAAGTGGCCTTTACTGTGCCCCCGATGCAGCTTTATTCGATGGTTGTAGTTTCATATTAGTCCTTAAATACTGCTATCCAGTGTGCTCACGACACGAGCAGACTTTTTCATCCGGGACCCGGAATATTCAGATAGAATGAGATCGGAATCAGGGATGCATGGATTTTCGACTACGGCTAATGCAAGCTATAAGGATGGATAAACTATGAAACGGTTCACGATTCAGTGTTTGAGCTTATTACTTATCGCAGCTTTCAAGCTTTACGGAGCCCACTATTATGTGTCCGCTGCGGGTACGGTATATGGGGACGGTACTGAGAGTAATCCTTTTCCCTGGATTGAGCTGGGACTTGAAAGGGCTGGGCCGGGTGATACAGTGGAACTGGCGCCAGATGAGTTCTATGAAAAGGTGAGTTTTCCCAGGAGCGGCAAATCCGGCGCTCCGATAGTGCTTCTCGGCTGTCTCTGTTTTGGGACTGTCCTCCATGCGGATGGCACTGTGATCGATGTGGACCAGAAGCATATTATAATTGATTTTATGCAGATAGACGGGGGATTCGGCGAGAGCGAGGTAATCAGGGTCGGCGAAAATGCAGACTCACTGATTATCAGGAACTCCGAGATACGAAACAGCCGGGGTAATGGTATCGATATTAACCGCGCTGAGGGAGTGCTGATTGAAAACTGCACTATTCACCACCTGCTTGCCGGGAGATTGGAAAACCAGAAAGCGACATATGGTGTTGCCGGAAAGGGGGCAACAGATCTCACTGTTCTCAGGTGCGAAATCTACAAGGTCAGCGGC
>DATKXY010000207.1:0-12313 GCA_035528795.1 archaeon
CGGCTGAGAATCTGGCCCTGGCCGCTGAATCCCTTGGCCTGGGCTGCTGTCTGGTGGGCGCCTTTTTTGATGATCCGGTCAATGAGCTTGTCGGGGTAGACGGCAGCGCTGAAACTGTCATTTATATGTGCGCTGTGGGACCGCGCTGAGATTGCCGGCAGCGAATAAAAGATAACGGAAGAAAGAGGGGAGAAGCGCTAAATTGGATGTTTTGGCTCACGGACTCTGGGGAGGGATGCTGGCCGGCTGGAAAAAAAGATTCGGACTCGCCTTTTTATTCGGCGTGTGCCCGGATGTTTTCTCTTTCGGCTTGTGGATGGCTGTCCGGATTTTCCAGGGCAGCTTCCAAAGGGGCAGGCCGCCGCTGCATATGCTGCCGGAATGGCTCGATACGGTTTACGGAATCACCCACAGCCTGGTGATTATCGGCCTGGTCTGGGCTTTTTTATGGTGGCGTAAAAAAGACCTCGCTTTGCCTTTCTCTGCCTGGGTGATCCATATCGTGTTCGATATTCCCACCCACTCGAAAGCCTTTTTCCCGACCCCGTTTCTTTACCCGCTGAGCGATTTCACGATCAACGGGATTTCCTGGGGCCAAAGGTGGTTTATGATACTCAACTACTCCTGCCTGCTGGCTGTGGCCCTTTTATGGATCGGAGCGCGGCGACGGAGAAGGGCCAAATCCTCTTACCGGGTCAAAACCCGGGCTCAGGAGGAGCTGTCGGAGAGTCATCCCGAAGAGGCTTTCTCCAAAAGGTCCACATAGGCCTCCTCCACCAGATCATCGTCCTTTATGCCGAGCTTCACCAGATATTTTTCGCAGACCGAGCGTAAATCTTCCACGCTCACGGTTCCCCGGTGCCCCAGAACCTCGATCTCCACAAAGGAGCCCAGGGGTGGTTCCACCTGGTCGAGATGGAACTTTACATTGTTCATGGTATATATTTCACGCCTCTTCTTCACCACAGCCCTGATTCCCAGCGACTCGGCGAGCACTTTGCCCAAAGCCTGGGAATCGATGGATTCATAAAGGTCCACCAGGCAGTGCTTGGGGCCGCGGATATCCGGGCGCCTGTAGCCGATCAAAAGGTTCCGGGACTCGCTTTCTCTCAGCTTGAGCCTGCCGAAAGCTGCATTGTAAAAAGTATCTGTCTGTGTTACTGTCCCTTTGAAGCTTGCCCCCCAGCTTTGCAGCAGCTTTCTTATCCTGCCGGGATCAGCGCAGCGCGCTTTTATCTCCACAGTCTGGTCAGCCTGGCATTCCATTTTGAACCTTTCCTGTAAAAGAGTGTTTCCAACACTTCTTGCCTGAAAGATGTTTTTTATATATCTTAGAGAAAATTATATTTAGTAAAAGCAATAAACTTATTACTTCAGATCGGGAGTCGGTTTCGATGTCCGGTAGAGTCAGCCTGATATTTATTCTGGGTTTGGGGTTTTTGGGCTTTGCAGCCTGCGGCAGGCAGAAACCCGCCGACCTGCGCGGAGAACTCGCCCAACTTGCTGGCAGGATGGCGCGGGAGGACGACCTGCGCGGGGTACGCTTCGAGGATCTCAACGGGGACGGTGCACGGGAGGTGATCCTGGTCTTCGGTCCGCGCGAATTGCTCGATTTCGATGTCTATTACAGGGACAAGGGCGGAGATTGGTCCCTTACGCCCATGGTCAACGACCAGAACAACCCGCGGGAGTTTATCGGCACCAGGCTCGATTCGATCCGCGACATAAATGGCGATGGAGTCCAGGAGATCAGGGTCTCGAGCCGGCTTTATGACGGTAACACCATGGTCAAGGAAGTGCACTGGAGTCCGACCGGTTACCAGGTGATCAGCCAGAGAACAGAGCTGGCCCAGATGGAAAGGATCAAACCGGTTACGCCCCGCACAGTACAATCAGCCCAGGCCCAGTCTTCCAGCGCACAGCCTGAAACCCAAAAACCGGCCCAGGCGGTCGAGAAGAAAGAACAACCCAAGCCCAAGCCTGTTCCGCCGATCCAGCCTTCCACAGGCACATACTTGGTTAAAAAAGGCGATACCGCATACGGGATCGCAGACGCTCTCGGAGCTTCGCTCGATGAACTCGAATCCTTGAATGAAAACCAGCTCTCCAGGCGCGGCCTGCGTATCGGCCAGAAGATCAATGTCCCGGTGCCTAGAGCAAGGAGAGAGCATCTCACCGTGCGTATCGAAAAGGAAAGCTACACTGTGCAGCCAGGCGACAACTTGATTTCCATAGCCCGCAAATACGGAACCTCGGTGCAGGCCCTGAAAAGCTGGAATTCCAGTATCCCCGAAGACGGCAGTATAAATGTCGGCCAGAGATTGAGCATCCATCTGGCGGTCGTGGATATTAAATCCTGATATTCCCGGTTTCCCCATTCAATATTCCGGGAAAGGATAGGGCATATCCTCCTCGATTCCAGTATAGTCCTCCGGTTCCATTTCCAGAGGGGTCATAAGCAGAATGATCCTGCGGAATTTGCCGCTGAAAACAGGATATCCTTTTACCCGCACCCTCCGCTCAATGCCGCCCCAGCTGACCAAACTGTTTAATTCCCGGTAATCGCCGTATAAGTCGACAGCCTCGTAAACCTCCAGCTCTGGTTTCTGTGCTGCGCAAGGGTATGTGAGTCCGGGAGAAGCGAAGCGGCGGTAAAGCTTACCGTTATCGTATATAGTAACCACTATGGATGCCAGGTAGCAAAGCCTTGTGGCCAGTACCTCGTGGCTCACATTGCTGTAAATCTTTTTCAGGGCGAACAGGTCATAGTCCGCCTCAGGCGCATCTTTGATGAACCACTGAAATGGGCACAAGAGGAGCGATGCAAACTTGGAGCAGTATTTCTCGAGCTTGCCCCCCAGGGTCGGGTCCCCCAGGTGATGGGCAGGGTCCGACCAGTAAATATGGCCGATTTCATGGGCGATACGGAAAGTGCGGCGCTCGTGCCTCAGACCGGGATTCACCTTGACTGTCCAGTCCCCTTTTTTGCCCAGGAGTGCGCTTTCGGCTATGTGGTTGGAGTTGACCACTGTAGTGCGAAAATGTTTCAGGACCGGCTCCAGGTCAACAGGGGGAGCGTTGATCCGGCAAGTGCTCAGGATGTTGAAAGTGATATCGCGTACCTTGAGATAACTCATCAGCAAAAGACCTCATGCTGGATCCAGGCGGATCAGCGGCCGGTAAGTCTGCTCAACAGGCCCAGCAGCAAGGCGGCTGTGCCGCAGAGGATCAGGATAACCATCAACATCATACAGGTCACGGCGGCCCAGCGAACCAGCGGGGCAACATCCGGGGAGCTCAGGCCGATACCGGCCAGGATCAAGTTGATTGCGAAAACGAGGAGGAGGACGACTCCCAGCCCGCGTCCTGCTGAATGAAGGTCCTGGCGGCTCAGGGTCATGGCGCTGCCGATACTCAGAACCAGGTAACCGGCAAGATACAATCTGTAGTCGCCTGGATCGAGGTTCCGTCCCATTTGGACAAGGATGATTTTTAAAGAACGCAGGAATTGGCCTGACCAGACAAGCATCCCGTCAGTCAGGGCGGAGGATTTGCCTGGAGCCGGCGCTGCATCCAGGTGCAGCGGCAGGCCGGCCAAATAACGCAGGGACAGATATATCAGAAAGCTTCCCAGGACCAGGGGCCCGATGCTGATAAAGAAGTTGCCTATCAGATGGTAGGGGTTCCAGCCATTATAACTGTGGCAGACATAGCCTGCGTTCTGCCGTCGTGTGCTGAGAGAGAAAAGACGCATGCCGGTTACGCGATGCCCGAAAAGAGGGCAGAAAACAGCGTGTCCCAGTTCGTGCACCAGCGTGCCCAGCCAGCCGAGCAGGTAAAGGTGGGCCTTGAGACCGAACAGTTTCACCGCGCTTTTTTCCAGAAGGCTGGAAAAGAGATGGATCAGCCAGCCAAAGCCGAGTAGGGGAACAAGAATCGGGAGAGTCTGTTCCAAAGAACTGTTAATAGCGGTAAGCACAACCCTCTGGATGGTTTCGGACATGGCTTTCCGGATTTTGAATTCTTGAAGCCCCTGTTCTGAAAATCGGCAGACGGGCGTGCACTCGAGTTTATAGCTTGAGTTCCTTGAGAAATTCTTTCAAGCCCTTTTTCAAGTCTTTCTGGGCCAGCGCAAATTCAATCGTGGTTTTGATAAAGGAAAGCTTATCGCCCACAGTATGCCACTTGCCGCTTAAAACATGGGCATAAACCACCTTTTCCCTGGCCATGGCCAGGATAGCATCTGTCAGCAGGATTTCCTTGCGTTGTTCGTCAATCTTGGTCTTGCGCAGATAATCGAAAATATCCGCGGTAAAGATCATTCTGCCGCACAGGGCAAGATTCGAGGGGGCTTTATCGATAGAGGGTTTTTCTATGAGATCCTCGACAATAAAATCACCGTTTATAGGCATACCCTTGATTATACCGTACTGGGGAATCTTATCCTCCTGGACCTCGGAAACACCCAGCACGGTAGTGTTGTATTTTTCGAAAGTGCGGATCATTTCCTTGAGCGCCGGTTCCTTTCCCATGATCAGGTCATCGCCGAAAAGAACTGCGAACGGTTCCCCGGCAATGTGTTTTGCGGCTTTGAGCACTGCGTGTCCGGTACCCAGAGACTCTTTCTGCTGCAGGTAGTGAATGTCCGCAAGCTGCTCGATCTTTTCCAGAGTCCGCAGGACCGATTCCTCTCCTTTGTCCTTGAGAATTGTGTTCAGCTCTATCGATTTGTCGAAATGTTCCACGATCGCTCTTTTCCCCCTCCCGGTGATTACCAGGATATCCTCTATGCCGCTGTCCACTATCTCTTCGATGATATACTGAATTGCCGGTTTATCAACGATCGGAATCATTTCCTTAGGCAGGGCTTTTGTGGCAGGCAGAAAACGCGTTCCCAGCCCTGCGGCTGGAACTACGGCCTTGCGGATTTTCATTTTCCGCTCCTTGCACGAGATTTTAGTTTAACTGAAATGGTTTATTTTTTCTAAAATATAACTCAATTAAGCTAAATTAGAGAACGCATAATATCAAGTTTAAAATAAGGGTTTCCACAACCGGTGAAGACTCGAGTTACGTCAGGCATTTTTATCTTTCCAACCGGCTTGGGGGGCCCTATCTTTAAGCGCAACGGCTAAACGATTTCCGGCTCAGTCTCAAGGCCGGGGCATGTTTGGATTTATCAAGGCATTTACCGGAAGACATTTATTGAGGGAGGCACAGATGAAGCGCCTGGTCTTGTCCATTCTAGCCGCTTTTCTTTTCTGTTATTCCGGGATTGTTAACGCCGAGCTCTATTCTGTAAAGCTTGTCTCTTCTGCTCAGCCTGATTGCTGGAGCGTCGAAGAGCTGGTAAAGGAAGTGACCAGCGGAGCTGTCAGCGACAGGGAAAAGGCACTGGCCCTGCACAGCTTCGGCATGGCCCACCAGATTCATCACATCGGCCCATTCGAGGGCGGTGACTACGTGCATGATGTCCTGAAGCTCTTAAGCGTCTACGGCTACGATCTCTGCGGAAACAACAGCGCCGCCATGTGCGGGCTTTATAATCTGGCCGGGCTCAAAGCCAGGCGCCGCAGCTTGACCGGACATGTGGTCCCGGAGGTCTGGTTCGACGGGAAATGGAACTATATCGATACGGACATGTTCGGTTATGTTTTCTTGCCGAATGACAAGAGCCTGGCCTCGGTGGATGAGCTGATTGCCAGACCCGGACTTTTCGACCGTCAGGGGGAAAAACCGGAGCCTTATTTTCCCTACGATCCGATGGAGACAATGAAAAAGGCATTCACCGACCCGGAGGGCCATAAAGACTATCATTCTTATTCACTGGCCCATCTAATAACCCTCACCTTGCGCACCTGGGAGTCAGTTACCTGCTACTACCGCCCGCAGGGGAAATTTTATATCGATCCGCGCTCGCTTCCAGAGGAACTCAGCACTGTCTACCGGACTTACTGGCTGAATGGCCCTGTTCGCCAAAACTCCCTGGCCTGGACCGATACTGTGCCGGCGGCTTACGGCAACGGCCTGTTCGAGTACGAGCCGGACCTGCGCTCGCAGGTTTTTCGCCTTGAAAACCCGCAAATGAAAGGGGTGAAAGTTAATAACGGAAAAGAGCTTCCTTCTCTGGCGGCTTCCAATAAAGGGTTCGAAGCTTCTGTGGCGCTCAATGTAAGCACTCCCTGGGTAATTACCGGTTTCCAGAACGACCTGATTAATTTTGAGGACAACACAGATGGCGCCCGGTTGAGCGGCTGGTTCTGGCGCGCCGGAAAAGAGGATGAAAACCGGATCCTGGTCAGTATCGATAACGGAAGAACCTGGAAGAAAGTCTGGGAAAACTCCCATCTCGGCGCAGTGCCTTTCAGGGTCGATATCACTCCGCTCGTTGAGGGCAGGTACGGCTATCAGGTAAAATTCGAATGGGTTGACAGGACCGGCTCAGGCCGTGTTGGACTCGAGGGCTTGAAGATTGCGACCTGGGTCGAGCTTTCACCCATGGCGCTGCCCAGGCTGGAACCCGGGAAAAACGTTTTCCGGCTTTCCACCAGCCCGGCCTGTGCCCGGATAAACGAATGTTACTGGTACCCTGGAGAAAGCCTGCCCGGAGAAAAACTCGAGAACCTGACCCATAAAAATGACAGCCCCCGGCTCCAGCCGGTGGATACGCAAAAAAAGGGAGTGCTGACTTTTTCACCCGGCGCTGACGGCATAGTGGACGAGATGCGGCTGACTATTGCAGCGCATACTCTTCTGGGAGGCAAAATCGAGGATGTATCCGCAGTGCTTTATATCTCGGAGAACGAAGGCGCTGCCTGGCAGGAACTCGAACATTTCAGGCCGGACCCTGAGCACCAGTTCAATACGATGCGGTTCAACCACATTGTCCGCGGCAGGAGCCTCGACGGCGGGAGGACCCTGCTTAAAATCGAGCTCAAGGGCTGCGGATTGGACAAACTGACTGTCAACAGCCTGGTCAGGGTCAGCCCCAGAGTGCAAAGCGCGCTGAGAGTCGCACACGTTTATATGGAAAACGGCAAGCGCCAGAGGATGAACTGGCATTTCCCGCCTGGCGCGAAAAATACCTCCTATGAGGTCGAGGTCCAGCCAGGCAGGGTGCTGAACGAGACCTTGAGGTTCGAAGCGGTGCCTCCTGAGTGATAGGCGCGGCCCGTAAAGAGGTGAAGGAGGAGCTTATGCCTGTCGATTTTCGTTTTTTCATTGTGCCCGTCTTGTGTCTCGGCCGGCCTGCTTACAGTTTGTCCCGGCTCCAGTGGGGAAGAGAACCGGCGCTGGCAGGTCACCCCTAGTGTCAACGCTCTGGATGGTTTCAATGTCACCCCTGACTCTCCGGCCCTGGACAAAGCTGATCCAGATAAGCGGGTTGGGCTGAATACTGTCCCGAGCGAAAATTAGATATTGAGAGATTACTTGAATTTGTAGCTGATAAATAATTTGAAATAAAAGAGATATGAATCTTATTTAATAAATAACATTAAGTCCTGAATATGAAACCGCTGAAATTTATCCACACTGCCGATCTGCATCTCGACAGCCCTTTTACCGGATTGCGCAGCGTAAATACCGCTGTGGCCGGGAAAATGCAGGCTGCCACATTCTCTGCCTTTGAGGAGGTAGTCAGCCTGGCCTTGCGCGAAGAGGTGGACTTTGTCCTGGTGGCAGGAGATATCTATGACGGCCAGGAGAGGAGCCTCCTGGCCCAGCTCCGCTTCCGCAAAGAGCTCCAGAGGCTTTCGGACCGGGGCATACGCTCTTTTGTGGTCCATGGCAACCATGACCCGCTTGACGGGTGGTCGGCAAGCCTGGCCTGGCCTGAGAACGTGCATATCTTCTCCGGGGAGAAGGTGGAAAGTGTGCCGTTTCATAAAGATGGAGCGGAGGCGGCCCGCATTTTCGGTATCAGCTATCCGCACCGCGAGGTCAGGGAAAACCTTATCCCCCGGTTTAAGCGGGAAAAGGGAGTCCCTTTCGCTATCGGGCTGGTCCACTGCAATCTCGGCGCGAACACAGGTCACGAGCCTTATGCGCCCTGCAGCCTGAGCGATCTTGAGGAAGCGGGGTTCGATTACTGGGCCCTGGGGCATGTGCATACCCGACGGGTATACGAGCTCAGAGGTAAGGCATTGGCCGTCTACCCTGGTAACACGCAGGGCCGTCATCCTGGAGAAAAAGGCCCGCATGGGGCCGTGCTTGTAAAAGTAGACCCGGCCGGGAGGATCGGGACTGATTTTCTCCCCGCGGACAGCCTGCGCTGGGAGATAACAACTGTCGATATTTCCGGGCTGGCGGGTGAAGATGAGCTGATCGAGGCCTTGGACAACCGGATCGCCGAGATCAAAGACCAGGCTGAGGGCCGTGATATTTGCCTGCGCCTCTCTCTTGAGGGAAGGGGAGTCCTGCACTCAGTGCTCCAGCGTCCCGGCGTGCTGTCCGACTTGGAGTCAAGCCGAAAGGAGCAGTGGGCCGGTACAAGGCCGCTGGTCTGGATCGAGCGGCTTGAGGACAGAACCCGGCCTGCTGTGGACCTGGAAAAGCGGAGACGCTCGGATGATTTTGTGGCCGGGCTCCTCGAAGAATTCGACCTGTTAAGAGCAGGCTGCGGCAAAGACAGGGATGAAGTCTTCGGGCTGCTGAAAGATCTTTTCCATTCCATGCAGGTGCGCAAGCTGCTGGGCGAGCCGGATGACAGCATGCTGGAAAACATTATTCAACGGGCTGAGATGATCTGTATCGACCGTCTCCTGGCCGGGGTGGAGGATTGATGCATATCGAGCGTCTGGAAATAGAGCGTTTCGGTATTTTCAGCGACAAAAAGATTGGTCCGCTCTCCACGGGCCTGAACCTGCTGACCGGGCCCAACGAAGCCGGTAAAACTACTCTCCTCAGGCTCGTTCTCGATATCCTTTTCGGGTTCTCCACAGCCAGAGCCAAAACCAATGATTACAGGATCCATCCGGAAGACAGGCTGGGAGGCCGCCTGATTTTAAGGGTCAGTGGTTACAAGGAAACTCTGATCGTCGAGCGCTACGGCACCAGGGGCAGCGGGACTGTTTCCCTTAACCTTGCCGGGGGCGGACAGCCCGGCCAAGAATACCTGGAAAAGCTTCTCGGCCACCTGGACCTGGCGCTCTACCGCAACCTGTTCGCTTTCAGCCTGTTCGAGCTTTCGGACTTCGAGTCCCTGAACTCCGAACAACTCCAGGCGCGGATCTACAGCGCAGGCACAGGCACCGGCGCTGTGGCCGTGCCTGATCTGATTGCTTCGCTTGAGAAAGAACGAAAGACCCTGTTCGCAAAAAGCGGTAAAAAACCCCTGATTAACGAGCTGTTGGACAGGCTGTCCCGGATCGAGGACCAGCTCGCTGACTTAAGCGGGAATGCCGACCTGTATGACCAGACGACCGCCCATAGGGAAGATCTCTCGAAAAGGCTGGAAGGGTTAAACCGCCAGGAAAAAGAGGTCTCCGGGCAGCTCGAGCGCAAAAAGACCCTGCTTCGACTCTACGAAACCTGGGTGAAATATTCCACTGCAGCTCACGAGCTCGCGGCCCTGGAGAAAATTCCCGATAATTTCCCTGAGCGGGCTCGAGAAAGGCTCGGGGAGCTGCGAGAGCAGATAAAGAAAGAAAGCGGGGAAATAGAAGATTACAGGCAAAAATCAGAGAAAGAGAAAGCTGAATTTGTGCCTGATCAGGAACTTGAAAAATTAAACCGGTTCGGGAAGCTGCTCGCTGATCTTGAGCGGGGGTTCAACCAGTTTGAATCAGCAGTCAGGGATTTACCCAGGTGCGAGTCCGAAATGGAAATATCAGAGCAGAAACTCCAGCGGGAACTCAGGGATTTAAACCCGAACTGGACAGTGGAAAATCTGCTCGGGTTTGACAGCTCAGTCCCCACCAGGAAGAAAATGAGTTCTCTTAAGGAGAGGATTGAAACCGGTGAGCGGGCTGTTCTGATAGACGGGCAGTCGATAAGAAATGCCGAGCTGGACCTGAGCCAGCCTGAAAGGAGTTATATTCATTACCTGCTTGCTTTTGCCGCGTGTGCCGCACTCGTGGCCGGTGTCGGATGGCTGTGGGTCGGTGACAGTAAAGCCGCCGGTGCAGCGTTTCTTGCCATGGGTCTTGTTTTCGGCCTGCTCTGGTGGCTGGTGCGCAGGGAGAAGCTTACAGTGATGAAGGCCTATGGCGAGCGTCTGAAGAATCTGGATGAAAGAAAGGAGCTTTACCGGAAGGCGGAAACAGAGCTTGAGCAAACCCGCAAGACTTTTAAAGAGCTTATAGCAGGACTTAATCTTGATCCGGAGCTAAACCCGGAAATGGTGAGCGAGGTGTTCACCCTGGTGGAAAAAGCCCGGGACACTCAAAGTGTGTTGGAAGGGCAAAGAAAAAGGGTTTCTAAAATAAAAGAATGTATCGAGGACTACGCCTGCAGAGTGAATGAGCTTTTCGCCGCCCTGGGGGAGGCTCCGCCAGGCTTTGAGGAAATGACAGGGATAGTGAAACAGGTTCTCCAGCAAAGGGAAAAAGCCAGAGAATACGACACAGAGAAAAAACAGACCGGGCAGCGGCTTGAGTTTTACGCAGAAGAGCTCTCGCGCCGGGAAAAAGAGCTCGAGAGACTGCTGGCGCAAAAGAGGGAGCTTGTTTCGGTCAGCGCCCGGGAGGATAATGACCCTCAGGCAGAAGAGCTCTTCCTGCGTCAGGCCGGGATTGCGGAAAAACGCGGAGAACTACTGGACAGGCAGCGAGAAGCCCGCTCGCAGCTTTTAGTGGCTGCAGGCTCTAAGGGAGAGCTCGAGGCATTTTTGGCAGAGCTTGAAAAGAGTTCTCCTGAATCGCTTGAAGAGCAGGTGGCCGGTCTCGAAGAAGAAAAAACCCGGATAAAAGAAGAGACAGAAGCAACAAACCGTGAACTAGGCGAGCTGAACGGGGAGATTCAGAGGCTGGGTGACGAGACCAGGGGCAGCGAGCTCAGGCTCGAGCGCTCTGTGGCTGTTGAAGAACTCGCCGCTAAGGCCGGGGAGTGGGCCGCCCTGAGCCTGGCGCTTCAAGCATTGAGAAAAGCCACCGAGCGCTACGAACGGGAACGTCAGCCCGAGGTCCTGCGTCAGGGACAGGTCTTCCTGGGCAAAATGACAGCGGGCCGGTACATAGAAATCCATGCCCCGCTCGGGGAGCGCCGTTTCGAGGTGGTGAGCCGCGAGGGTGCCAGTCTGCCTCCGGAGAAGCTGAGCCGCGGCACTGCCGAACAGCTCTATCTGGCGCTGCGTTTCGGCCTGGTGCGCGAGCTTTCCAGACATAGCGAGCCGCTGCCTGTGATCATGGATGACATCCTGGTCAATTTCGACCCTGAGCGCGCCCAGGCAGCCTGCGAGGCTATCCGGGAGATGGCGGGCTCGCACCAGGTGATCTATTTTACCTGCCACCCGCACATTGTGGATCTGTTTTTACGGGATAAAAAAGATACCGCTTGTATAAATCTTGAAAAGATTTAATCGAAAAGAATTCCTCGAAGCTTTGCTTCAGGGTAACCCGCCCCTTAAACCAATCGTAGGGGGCGACCGGCGGTCGACCTGGGGCGGGGGGGTGAAAATAATCATTACCAACCTTATGATACCTCGCAGCTTGCTGCGGTGTAGTGCATTAAAAGGAAAAGAAACGGGATTCAAGGGAGGATTGCTGCCGGCCCACATCGGTTTTTAGAAAGAAAATGTATTGATTATTAAATATATGGCTTTCCGGCTTGATTAATTGACTCTCTTTGTGTGATCCCGCTCAGGAGAGATCATTTAGTTTGGAAGGGGTGGGCATGTTGGTTGCCCCCCACTGCCTGAGTATCTCGAACAGGGTGATCCCCAAAGACACTGAAACATTGAGGCTGTTCTTGTAGCCCAGGAGGGGGATTTCGACAATCTGGTCCGCGGCTTCCAGCACCTCCCGGCTTAATCCCAGGGCTTCATTGCCCAGGACCAGGCACAGCGGCTGCGCGAATCGGGCCTGGTAGATAGAGACACTTTGCGAGGTTGTCTCGAGCGCCACTACAGAGGCCACCTTGTCGCGCAGGCCGGAGATCGCCTCGAGTGCAGTGTCGTAATGCTCATGGGGCACAAACTCCCAGGTGCCCATCGAGGTCTTGACTACCTTTTCATCCGGCGGGTGGGCCGTGATGCCGCAGGTGATCAGCTTCTCCACCCGGGCGCACTCGCAGGTACGGAAGATCGCCCCGACATTGAAACTCGAGCGCAGGTTCTCGCACACCACCACAACCGGCTGCCTGGGGAGTTTTGAAT
>DATKXY010000208.1:0-8837 GCA_035528795.1 archaeon
GCCGTCGCGCCCGTAGAGATAAGGAAAGCTCTTCAGGAACTCAGCGGTGATCTCTTTGACCCTCTTCCCGTAAAGGGCATGCCAATCCTTGTCGAAATAACACAGGGCATTGTTGTAAAGCTGGAAGCCCCAGAGATTGTAATAGTCGAAAGTGAAATTGCCCCCGTCGATAAACCACCCGTCACCGCGGTACCAGTTGAGCAGGCGACCGAAAATCATGGTCAGGAACTCGCGGTTCGATTCCACGCCATTCCGGTCCAGAATGGGGACCGGCACCAGGTGGAAATACCAGTGGTTGCAGTCATAGGCGATTGTGTGGCTCAGCACTTTAAAAAAATCAAGCAGGTTCTTCTTTTGCCCGGCAGTCAGCGGGTCCCAGAAAAAGCGGGGACTGAGCAGCACTGCCAGCGCAATGTTGGTCCCGAAAGCATCATACTTTTCCCTCTCGCCCCACCAGGCCGGGTCCTGCGGATCCGTTCCCCTGATAATACCTTTGAGATAAGGGACCGTGATCGAGCCTTTGTAACCCGGCACCTTGTCCTTTCCTGTTGCCGCCGTGTAGATGGCCACCATGATCAGGCTGCGCTCGAAAGCTTCTTTTTTGCCTCCTACGAAATCATGCTCCTGCGCGAAGTGCCCTGTTTCCTCAGGCACCCCCTTGAGTGCCGGCATCCCGGTCTGGAGGTCGAAATAAGGCATGAACCCGGCGATCAGCTTTTCAGTGATCTCGAGCCAGTGCTCCCTGGTGTAGCCTGTAAACGGGCTGAACGTCCGGTTCTCCGGGGTTTTTAGCACAGCCTCCGGTCTTATGGAGCCCGCGCTGTCGCCCAGGCTGTCAGCAGGGGAGAGAGCAGTCAAAGCGAAAGCAAGTACAATTACAGCTAAAAGAGCTTCCAGAGGCAGAATCAAGCCAAACACAGGTCTCACAGCGGACCTCCTTGCAGGTAAGGTTTTACTTGCTGCACAGCTTTCTGTTGGAGAATTCCCTGTTATTGTGCGTGCGGGTATAAAGCCCGCAGCTATCCAAACTGGATTATTCGTAAATTCCCACAAGCACCGTAAGGGCGCACTCTTGTGTCCGCCTGAAGATTGATATGTTTAGATCAGGCCAGAGCGCGCACCAGTGTGCGCTCCTATAATCAGTACAGGGATGGCATTTTTTATGAGAAATACAGGCTAAGAAGCCTTTAGATTCTTACATATTCATTCTGAGAGATTATCTCTTACATTTTTAACCACAAAGACACTAAGTACTGTAACTCGAAAATACGGTGACGTATTTTTTCCAGCAACGCTGTGCGAACTCGTAGGGGCGACCGGCGGTCGCCCGAACAGGGCGAGGCATGCCTCGCCACTACGTTTACTAAATTTGTAAGTTGGTTTAAAACAATACGCTACACTATTTATGAATTCATCTACTAAGCAACATAGTTACTTTTTGGTTAGATAAAATAAATTTCAAATATTTTTGGTTAGGGTTACAGCAGCTCCAGGATTATTTCGATCACCTCGTTCCGGACGCGCTGAGGCTCGTTGTAATACTCGAGCAGGCTCATCTGGCCGGGTGTCTTACCGGCGGGTCTGCGCCTGCGGTGCTCCGGTTCGATCGAGTCCCGCACCTGATCGAGGCGTTTTTTGAAAACGGTTTTTTTCTTCTCCGGCGCGCGCTCGATCAGTCTCTCGGCAGTGGCGAAATAGCGCAGGTCGTCCATTCCCTCACGGAGCGCTTCCCAAGACACGGAGCGGACCGGTTTATCCGGGTCCTCCGGATGGCGGTAGACCGCGCAGCCATCAGGGTCATAGTCCCAGTAGTTGTACATCCACAAAAAAAAGCCCTGGGCCTTGACACGCCAGGGCAGGCAGCCCATATCATAGCGCGCGGTGTGGGCATTAGCAAGCGGGGCGCCGTAAACCCAGAAACCCTTGTTGTATTTCTGCGCCACATCGAGGCATCCCGCAAAGTCACCGTTACAGACAATAATGTCGCACTGGTCGACCATGCTCCGGGCCCACTCCCGGCGGTCCATTACCACGCCATAAACCCTGGTATCCGGCATGACTGTTTTCAACAGGTCATAGCGGTTCTTGCAGCGCTCGAGCAGGCGCTCAGTTGGCTCATCGTAGATCAATACCACCAGCTCCTGCGGGTAGGCCTTGGCCTTCCAGTGGTCTCTGATCTGGCGCAAACCCTCCACGAACAGGCTGTCCAGCCGCGGGCTGACTTTCGGACCGACTATCCGCTTACCATCCATGACCGCGCTGGTATCTATAGGAATGCCGAAAACCTCGGCGATCCGGCGCTCGTAATGCAGGTGGTAGTCATTGCCCAGGCTTATCACCACCGGGCCTTTCATCCCGCTTGCCTCGAGGTCTGCCATGAGGTCGTCCATGCGGCTCAGGTCGAGCACCAGCTTATCGCCGCGGCGGGTAACCCGGGCTTCGTATGCCCAGAAATACTGGATCGCATCCAGGCCGTGCTCTTTCATGTCGCGGTACCAGCAGCCCGGTAAATTTGTCGCCGCCATGAACGCGCCGCCGGGAATCGGGTTTTCCGCCAGGCGGAAAGGCAGGACCTCGCAGGAGATTTCGATCTGCTGCATTTCGTGCACGGATTGCAGAAATATCCGGCCGTTATAGATACCCGGCCTGGCATTTTCCGGGGGCCGGATTGTGAGCCAGAAAAACTCGGTAGACCCGGGTTTCAGCTCCACAAGACCTGAAAACTCGAAAAGACGGTTCGGCCGGGTCGAGTCGCTGAGGCCCACAACCTTATGCAGCTCGCACCAGGCTGCTGGCAGCCAGTCAAAGCCTTCCAGACCGGAGGGCGAGACTGTCACCGCAATAGGCTTGTCCGAGCGCACTGCGAACACAGCAGGCTCATATTCACCGGGCGTAACCCGCAGGCTGATTGATTTATCGAGTATCTCAGGCGGCGCCGCTTCCCTGACTAGCGGCTCGAGGCAGGATCTCGTCCACACTTCAACTTTGGCCTGCGCTGCGCCAGCGCACGATATCAGGAGCAGGGTCAGAAATATTTTTCGCATTAGATCCCCCGGTAAAAAGGTCATCCTTGGATGTTTTAACCTCTGAAGCTTTAAAGCAGATCGAGGATTATCTCTATCACCTCATTCCTCAGACGGGTCGCCTCAGTGTAATACTTGAGCCTGCCCGCTTCATCCCGGGCCTCCCCAGGCGGCCTGCTTCTGCGGTCATCCGGTTCGATCGAATTCTTTATGGACTCAAGTTTTTGCCGGGTGGGGGCCTTTTTCGCTTCCGGCGCTTTCCCGATCAGCATTTCGGCTGTGGCCAGATAGCGCAGGTCGTCCATTCCCTCGCGAATTCCCTCCCAGATTGTTGAGCGGACAAGCTGGTTCGGGTTGTCCGGGTGACGGTAGACCACGCAGCCGTCGGGATTATAGAACCAGTAGTTGTACATCCAGAAAAAAGTGCCCTGGGCCCCGACCCGCCAGGGCAGGAAACCTCTTTCGTAGCGTGTCGAGTGGACACTCCGCACTCCGCTGTAAATCCAGTAACCCTTGCCGTTCTCTTCTGCCAGGTCCCTGCAGGCCTCGAAATCCCCATTGGCCACTATTATATCCATCTGGTCGAGCATGCTCTCAGCCCACTCCCTGCGGTCCATCACCACGCCGTAGACCCTGGTATCCGGCAGCACTGTTTTCAACAGGTCGTAGCGGTTCTTGCAGCGCTCGAGCAGGCGCTCCGTGGGCTCATCGTAGAGCAGGATCACCAGCTCCTGCTTGTAGCCTTTGGATTTCCAATGCTCGCCAAGCTGGCGCAGCCCCTCGGCAAAGAGGCGGTCGAGCCTGGGACTTACCGCCGGTGCTATTATCATCTTACCGTCCTCAATTTTGCTTGTGTCGATCGGGATACCGAATTCCTCGGCGATCCTGCATTCGTAAAACAGGTGGTGGTCATTGCCCAGGCTGATCACTACCGGACCTCGCATGCCGCTTGCGGTCAGCTCGTCCATGATCCTGTCCATTACGGTAAAATCGAGCACCATCTGCTCGCCCTGGCGAGAAATTTTGATCGGCGAAACATCCCAGGCCCAATCGCCTGGATCGAACTCTACATCTGTCCTGATCGCCCACTCCCAGGTGAAGAACTGGATCGCATCCAGCCCGTGCTCTTTCATGTCCCTGTACCAGCCCGGAGGCAGGTCTACAAGCCACATGAACGCGCCGCCGATAATGCGGTTCTCCTCCAGGCGGAAGGGCAGAACCTCGCAGGAGATTTCCAGGGTCCGGGTTTCCCTGCCTGCCTGTACAAGGACTCTGCTTGTGTAAGTCCCCGGCCTGGCATCCTCAGGCGGACGGACAGTGAGCCAGAAAAACTCAGTCCTGCCGGGGCTCAGCTCCAGGGGACCGGAGAACTCGAAAAGGCGGTTCGGCCTGGTGCTGTCATTCAAGCTCACAAGCCTGTGCAGCTCGCACCAGCTCTCGTGCAGACCGGTCTGGCCTTTTCCGCCTTCGAGAGAAACTGTCACCGATACCGGCTTGTCCGAACGCACGGCAAAAGCCGCAGGCTCATACTCGCCTGGAGTGGTCCGCAGGCTGATCGTTTTCTCCGGCACGGCCGGGCAGGCCTCCTCCCTCTCTATGGGCTTTAGATAAGGGTGAGGCCAGACTACGAGTCCTGCCTTTTCTACCGGGGCACAGGCTACAACGAGGAGAATGAAGATCAGCTTTTTCATTTCAGCGCTCCTGAAAGATTGATTTATTTTGAAAAACTCCCGGGTTATGTTCTCTTTTGAATGCCAGGCGCAGGGCTGGAATCCTTGAAATTCCCATTTCATGCGGGTCTGACAGTCTTATGGGCCAGGCATGCGTCGCCCATACACTGGAACAACCAGCCAGGCTGATTGTTCAGGATATTACTACTCAAGTGAAAAAATTGTTTGCATTTATCCGTAAAGATAAATTTTTTCTTCTTTTGGTGGCAAAAGAAGCAAAACCATTTCTTTTTAAACAAAAAGAAACAAAAGTTAATCCTGGCACTTTAGTCTTTTACTCCGCTTCGCCAAGCTCGCCTGGCGCGATAATGCTGCGCAAAGGCCTGCCTGGGCGCTGTACATCTAATATGAAAATGATGGAAATTACTTGTCTTCTACACGCTCCAGAAACAGGGTCCCCGGACTTCAGGGCTTCTTATGGCCTCTGGTTTCACTTGGGATGATCTACCATCCCAGGTAATTGCACTTAAACCTCTTTTCGGTAGTTGTAGAAGCTTTTCTCCCGGGGTATTTCAATTGTTGTTAGATAAATCAGTCGCCAGCGCCTTAAACGAAAGAATCGACAGATAGTAAATCATTTCTGTTTACTTGACTTTTATTAATAACCAAGGCTGAAGCATATAAAAACAATATAAATGGAAACTATTTAGTGTTCCCTGTAGTAAATAAAGATTTTTCAGCCGAGACTCTCCATCTCCTCCCAGGTCACTTTCCGGCCCTCGCGGATAGCGCGGTTGGCCAGCAGCGAGCTGATCGAGCTGCGGCGGCCCTCCACTGCATCTATGGCCGGGGCGCCGCCCTGGCGCACGCAGGCAAAATAATCACCGAGCATTTTACCCCTGTCCCTTTCCCTTTCTGTTTCCACCTCGATCAGCTTGCCCTTGCTCTGGCTCGGAGATTCATCCTCCTCGAGGGACTGGCCCAGCTTGACCTTGAAATGGCTGGTCTTGACCCCGTAGGAGTCCAGGTGGCGGGTCTCTTTCTCCCAGTAGATTTTCGGCTGGCGACCCAGCTCGATGGTCCCGTGCGTGCCCATGATCGTAACCTGGTAGCCGTAGCGGGCATTTGAGAGGATGCCTGTGGCATTGAGCTTGATCCCTCCCGGATACTCGTAGACCACATTGACATTGTCCCAGGTCTCCCGCTCGTGATCCTTGTACAGGTCCACCCCTCCCTGGCCCACTGCATTGAGCGGGTGGGCATCAAGGACCCAGTTGATCATTGTCAACTGGTGGCTTACCAGCTCGGTCATAATCCCGCCGCAGTACTCCCAGTAAAGGCGCCAGTTGAGGAAGCGCCACCACTTCTCCGGGACATCCTCGCGGATCCAGGTGCTGTTGCGGTGGTAGTGGCTGAATACCTGGGTCACCTGGCCGATCGAGCCGGCCTGTATCAGCTCGCGGACCTTTTGCTGCATGGCGCCGTGGGGTCCGTAGCCGATCTGGACCACCCTGCCCGGATTGGCTTTCACCGCCTCGACAAGCTGGTTGCATTCGGCTACGCTGTAGCCCATGCTTTTCTCGCAGTAAATGTGTTTGCCAGCCCTGAGCGCATCCAGGCACATCGTCACATGGGTCACCAGCGGGGTGACCACGAAGACCACATCGATTTCCTTTTGCTCCAGAAGCTTACGGTAGTCTTCATGGGTTCTGGCCTTGCCGCCTGCCTCTTTCAGCCCTTCCTCGAGGTGTGGCGGATAGACATCGCAGACATCGGTGATCTCGAGACCTCCCAGCTCGACTATCTCACGGATCAGGTAGCAGCCGCGCGAGCCTGTGCCGATAATTCCGATGTTCAGGCGCTCAGCAGGCGACTGGGCTTTGAGGACCGCAGGCGAGCCGAAAGCGAGCCCGGCAGTCAGCGCTGCTCCGGAAGTCTTTACGAATTTTTTTCTGCTTATCTTTTCCATCCTGGCCTCCTGGAATTTTAACAGAATGAAATGATACGAGAATCCGAATTGTTTTAAAAAGTCTGGATTGCCTCCAAGACTAAAGATTACTGCTCGATCCACTTACCCTATTTTCAGCAGGCGGCCGGCTTTCGATCGAGACCTTCTCCCAATGCCTTAAAAGGCCGTTAAATATATCCTCGTAGATCCAACGCAAGACCTGAAAATGGAGAGGAATGTGGTACATTGACATGTGAGAAGGTTTTCGAGTATACTAATTTTATTGTTCGTAACCATACTTGATCGAAAACCTGGCCTTTGTCAATATAAAAGGCTTTCGGTGACGGCAAAAGTTTTGTATTAATTCATTTCAAGCTTTTAAGCCGATCTATCAAAATCCTGTTTCAATTTGCTGACTATCTTCTCAAACAGAAATATCCCTTGGGGTAAAAACTATCAGCAAGGAGTCGCTAATGAACACCTTCGAAAAATACAAGAAATACGTGAACACCAGCTTTGTCAAGGCGGTCGAGCCGGTGGTGGTAGATCGGGCACAGGGAGCGAGTTATTTCGATCCTGACGGCGTTGAATATCTGGATGCCTTTTCCGGGATATCCGTAGTCAACTCCGGTCACGGCAATCCCGAGGTGATCGAGGCAGCCAAAAAACAGCTCGACAAGCTGGTCCACTGCTGCTCTTATATCTACCACCAGCAGCCCATTGCCGACCTGGCCGAAAAACTGGCCCGGATCACGCCGGGTAAGCTGCAAAAAACATTTTTCGCCAACAGCGGGGCCGAGGCTATCGAGGGCGCCCTGCGCCTGGCCAAGCAATATACCAAGATGTTCGAGTTTATCTCGCTCACCCACTCTTTCCACGGCCGCAGCCTGGCGACTCTGAGCATTACGGGCAACGCCGGACGCAAAAAAGGCGGCGGACCATATATGCCGGGTGTGGCTTTCGCTCCGGCTCCGTATCCTTACCGCTGTCCTTTCTATCAGAAAGACCCGAAAATGACCGGCAAGCTGTGCGCCGGGGCAGTGGAAGATGTAATCAGGTACCAGACCTCAAACCGGGTGGCGGCCTTTGTCGTGGAACCGGTCCTCGGGGAAGGGGGAATCATTGTCCCGCCGAAAGAGTATTTTGAGACCCTGGTGCCGATCCTGAAGAAGCACGGGATCCTCCTGCTGGTGGATGAGGTACAGAGCGGGTTCTGCCGCACAGGCAGGATGTTCGCCTCTGAGCACTACGGCCTCGAGCCCGAGATCATGGCTGTGGCCAAGGGGATCGCCAACGGGTTTCCGCTCTCCGGGTTTATCGCCGTGGAGGACGTTGCCGACTCATTCTCTCCCGGAGACCACCTTACCACTTTCGGAGGCAGCCCGGTAAGCTGCGCCGCGGCCCTGGCGAATATCGCTTTTCTGGAGCGCGAGAAAATTGCGCAGGCAGCCGCTGCCAAAGGCGAGCGGGTGATGGAAAAGCTGCGCGGGCTGACAAGCTCCAAGGTCGAGATCGGGGAGGTGCGCGGTTTGGGTCTGATGATTGGAGTGGAGCTGGTCCGAAACAGGCACAGCAAAGAGCCGGCGGCTGAGGCTGCAGCCGCTGTGCGCAGCCTGGCCCGCGAGCGCAAGGTGTTGATCGGTGTCGGCGGGAGCCTGGGCAATGTGCTGCGTATTCAGCCTCCGCTGGTGATCTCGGACGACCAACTGGACCGGGTGGTGGAGGTCCTGCAGGAATCCCTGAACGCCCTGTAGCCTGGGGATTTTCTGAAAAATCACGAACAATAGGAGTTTTCCCAGGGCCTGGGGGTGGCGGGCGCATGAAATGCGCACCACTGCGCTGGAAAGCGCAGCGGTCTGTGCGACCGCGGTCGCACAGCCGGCACCCCCTCCTGCGCAGGCTGAGATAACACTTTTCTGAAACTTTCCACCCATGCACGGCTTTGCATTTCAAATACTTCGGTTAGTCATCATGGGCCTGAAGATTACCCCTGAAATGAATGAAAATAAATTATGGTAACTCTGGAATAAAAAATGACTGCTGATAATCGTTATCTAACCCGAATTATTCATAAAAAAGGCAGTGAAATCTCTAAGGTTTTGGATTATATTATAGTTACATTAATTACCATCCAAAACTTAAGGAGATCACTGCCATGGATAAATATTCGCAAAGTTCTCTTCATTTTTCAAGTAT